>CAMGET010000010.1 GCA_946055175.1 uncultured Roseburia sp. | reverse complement strand
CTCTTTTTCTCTGATATAGACTTTTAAAAAACAATTAATGAGCTAAATATCTATTCCATCTCAAGCTCTACCCCGAGCTTTTTTAACTCTGCCAGTACATCAGAAATTCCTGTAAATACAATTCCCTGCATGCCAACTGCTTTTGCACCTTCAATATTGGCAGGCAAATCGTCTATGAAGATACACTCTTCCGGTTTCAAATCGAAACGTTCACACAATGCCTCATAAATTTCTGCATTCGGCTTCACCATCTGAATCGTATAGGAGAAAATTGCACCATCAACCATCGGAAGGAAATTCAGTCCGCTCTCTCTTGTCTTGTGATAAGTATGCTCTCCATAGTTTGACAGGATATATACCCGATAACCGGCTGCCTTCATGGAACGAATCCAATCCTTCACATAAGGAAACTGCCAGATTGCCAAGTCTATGTTGTCCCAAAGCCTTTTTATCTGCTCCTTGTAAACCGGTGCCTCTTCATAAAAGAAAGTAAGAAGTTCTTCATCGCTTAACACACCGCGGTCTGTTTCTGCCCACTTACCTGAAGTAAACATGGCGGTTGAAATTGCACTTCTTTCTTCTTCAGAAAAGTCAAGCTTTCTCATGGCTTCATCCGGGTCCCACTGTACCAGCACTTTTCCAACATCTAAAACAATATTTCTAATCATCTTCCTTTTCCTTAGCGATAAATAATATCATCTCTTCCCGGTCCGTTTGAAACCATGGTGATTGGATAGCCAATCTGAGATTCAATAAACTCAATATAATTTCTGCAGTTTTCAGGAAGGTCATCATACTTCTTGATACCACGGATATCACATTTCCATCCCGGCAAATTCTTTAATACCGGTTTTGCTTTTTCCAGTTTTGCAGTAACAGGGAAATCGGTTATTACTTCGCCATCAATTTCGTAACCGACACAAACCGGAATTTCATCTAAGTATCCTAAAACATCTAAAACAGTAAATGCAACATCGGTTGTTCCCTGCAGACGGCAGCCATATTTACTTGCCACACAGTCAAACCATCCCATACGTCTTGGACGTCCGGTGGTTGCACCATATTCTCCGCCATCTCCGCCACGACGTCTTAATTCATCTGCTTCCTCACCGAAAATCTCGCTGACAAAAGCACCCGCGCCTACAGCGGAAGAATATGCTTTACATACGGTTACAATTTTCTTGATTTCGTATGGCGGAATACCTGCTCCGATTGCACCGTATGCTGCCAATGTAGAGGATGACGTTACCATTGGGTAAATGCCATGGTCCGGATCCTTTAAGGTTCCAAGCTGACCCTCCAATAAAATGTTTTTACCTTCCTTAAGTGCTTTATCCAGGAATAAAGATACATCGCAGACATAAGGCGCTACCATGTCGCGGTACTCATGTAAGGTTGCCAATAATTCTTCTTCTACCAGTAATGGTTTATGGTACATATGCTCAAGCATAATATTCTTTGTTTCGCAGGTACGTTTTACTTTAGCCTGTAACAATTCTTCGTCAAACAATTCACTTACCTGAAAACCGATTTTTGCATATTTATCTGAATAAAATGGCGCAATACCGGATTTTGTGGAACCGAAAGAATTCTTGCCCAGACGCTCTTCTTCATACTGGTCAAACAACACATGATATGGCATAACAATCTGTGCACGGTCTGATACTAAAATCTTTGGTGCCGGCACATTACGATCCGTAATTGACTTAATTTCGTTAAAAAGCTTTGGAATATCAAGTGCTACACCATTTCCGATAATGCTTGTGGTATGATCATAAAATACACCGGATGGCAAAGTGTGCAATGCAAACTTACCGTAATTATTTACGATTGTATGTCCTGCATTTGCTCCTCCCTGAAAACGGATAATAATGTCCGCTTCCTTTGCAAGCATGTCTGTAATTTTACCTTTTCCTTCATCGCCCCAGTTGGCGCCCACTACTGCTGTAACCATTTTTTCTCTCCTTAAAAAAGTTTTTCTTAAAAACGATTTTTACACTCTGATTATATGCCAGAGTCCGGCATAAGTAAAGTCAATATTATTTATGTGTGGCATAAGTGATATTTATATCGTCTCTAATGTATCCAGCAGCCGCTTTGCCGCCGCAGACACAGGAATCCGTTCATTTCGCACGATGCAGATTTCTCTTGGTGGAATTTCTTCCTCAAACTTCAGTTGAAACAACTCTCCTCTTGCCAGGCCTTCCGCGGCAAAATCCTCCACCACGCTGGCAATACCCAGGTTTCGCATTGCAAACTGCACCAGCATATCACTGGTTGCCAATTCAAATTCCGGATTTGTCACTACTCCATGCTTCGCAAGAAATTCCTCCACATAAGTTCTGGTTGAAGTATTTCCTTCTAAAGACATAAGTGGAAGCTGATTCAGTTCCTGATAGCTTAACGTTTTGTTCTTTAATCCGGCAAATGCTTTCCCGGCTACGAAAGTGTCCTGTATTTTCCGGACAGGTGTATAGGAAAAATCCTGTTTTTCCACAACCGGAGTAGAAACGATGCCAAAATCAATTTTTCCATCCTGCAAATGCTGCAACGTCTCCGGAGTCGGAGCATTGGTTACAATGACCCTTATCTGCGGAAATTTTTCATGGAACTGCTCTAAATAGGGAAGCAAATAGTATTTCAAGGTCATATCGCTGGCACCCACACAGATTTCTCCCTCTTCTAAGTCTAACATCTCAGACAACTTCTTCTCACCTGCAAGAAGTGTTTCATAACCACGTTTTACATATTCATATAGAACATTTCCCTCTTTTGTCTGGCGGACTCCCTTTGACGTGCGGACAAATAATGCACATTCTAAATCCGTTTCCAGATGCTTGATTGCCTGACTTACAGCCGGCTGTGTGATGGAAAGTTCTTCTGCTGCTTTGGAAATACTGCCATATTTAGATACGAAATAAAAAATTTTATAATACTCCAGATTTGTCTTCATAAAAAATTACCCTGTTCTAAAAATTTTTACATTGTTTTTTCCCATACTTTGCCTTATAATGCATTATTGCAAAAAAAATATAACACATTTTTCATAGATTGACTATGGAGGAATTTTACATGGCAAAAAATATGACTGAGGGCAACCCGCACAAAATAATCCTTTTATTTTCAGTACCCGTTTTATTAGGGAATCTTTTCCAGCAATTTTATAATATGGTAGATACCATTATCGTCGGACAGTATCTTGGAGAAGAAGCACTTGCTGCTGTAGGTTCCACCGGATGCCTGATGTTTTTAGTATTAGGTTTTGCAAATGGAATCGCACAGGGATTTGGTGTTATGATTTCCCATTCCTACGGAGCAAAAGATTACAAGCTTTTAAAACACTATGTCGCACTTTCTCTGCTTCTGACCGTTGCTATATCTGCCATCTTAACCACTATTACTGTCAGTGGTTCCAGGCTGCTATTATTATGGATGAATACGCCGGAAAATATTTTTGAACTGGCAAATAATTACATACAGGTCATCTTCGCCGGCATTATATTAACCATGGGGTACAACGTTGCTGCCGGTATTCTCCGTGGAATCGGTGACAGCAAAACACCACTTTACTTTTTGATATTATCATCCTTTTTAAATATTTTTCTGGATGTATTTTTAATTGTTGTGATACCACTAGGAACTGCAGGCGCAGCTTATGCAACCATTATTTCGCAAGGCATTTCTGCTCTCCTTTGCTATATTTACATGTTCCGGAAATTTGACGTACTTAAACTTCATCGGGATGATATTTACGTTGACCTCGTAGGAGTTATTAATATTCTTTCCGTTGGTATTCCAATGGCATTAAACTACTCCATCACCGCAATCGGAACCATGATTTTTCAAAGTGCAGTCAATGTCTTCGGCTCCGGTGTAGTAGCTGCCTATACTGCCGCTTCAAAAGTCAGCAACATTGCCACACAGACTCTGCCGACACTTGGCACTGCCATGGCAACCTATTGCGCGCAGAATCTCGGTGCCGGTAAAGTACATCGAATTTTTGATGGTATGAAGCAAGCCTTTTTCTTATGCATTGTAACTGCAGCTCTTGCAGCCGCCATCTGCACATTGGGAGGCAGATTCATTGTCAGTTGGTTTATAAATAATCCATCAGAAGAAGTTTTTTCTTATGCAATGCAGTACCTCTACACCATCAGTTGGTTCATGCTTCCGCTTGCATGGATCTTTGCCTATCGAAATGCATTGCAGGGACTCAACCAGGGGTTCGTGCCAATGATTAGCGGTATCGTAGAATTAGTAAGCCGTTACGCTGTCATTCTTCTTTTTGCAAAACCTTTTGGCTATGCCGGTGTCTGCTTCGCAGATCCTGCCGCATGGGTAACAACCGGAGTTCTTTTGATGGTTACCTACTTCTTATGGAAACGAAAAATTGAGAAAAGATTGGGGCAGGCATAATAAGGGACGGTTCTTTTGTCTCGAATACCGAGACAAAAGAACCGTCCCTTATTAACAATTATCTTCCTCCCCCAAACAATCCGGAAAAGGTATTGCCGAAAGAATTGGTAAATGCACTTAAGTTTTCCCCAATCTCCTGCAATTTGTCTGAGACATCATTAATGTTTTTAATTGCCTTTGTCAGTTCTTGTGTATCCAGTCCCTCTATCGCCTGATTTAAACCATCAATATCCAACTGTGAGATTTTTTCATTCAGCATCTCCACATCAAGGTCCCCAAGCTTTTCAGCCACCGGTTGTAATTCCTGCAACGCTGTTACTGCAGGAGCCAGACGATCCACCATATAGGCACCGCCTGCGATGACACAAACTAACAATACTGCTACCAGCAGATTGCAAATACGAGTCAGTTTTAACTCCTTTTTAAGCTTCTGAAGTTCTTCTTCCATTCAAAGTCCTCCCTTCTTACTGAAAAAAGGAAACAATTATCATAGACTATTTATTGCTTAAGTATTCATCAATACCCTTAGCGGCTGCTTTTCCTGCTCCCATTGCAAGAATAACGGTCGCAGCACCTGTTACGGCATCACCGCCGGCATAGACACCTTCTTTAGAAGTTGCACCGTTTGCTTCATCTGCTACAATACATTTCCATTTATTGACATCTAATCCCTTTGTGGTAGAAGAAATCAATGGATTTGGTGATGTACCAAGAGACATAATAACAACGTCTGCTTCAATTTCATATTCGCTGCCAGGAACCTCAACCGGTCTTCTTCTACCGGAAGCATCCGGCTCACCGAGTTCCATCTTAATAATCTTTGCACCTTTTACGCATCCGGCTTCATCTACTAATAACTCTACTGGATTCTGAAGCAAATCAAAGATAACTCCTTCTTCTTTTGCATGATGTACTTCTTCTACTCGTGCAGGAAGTTCTTCTTCACTACGACGATAAACGATATGTACTTCTGCCCCAAGTCTCTTAGCAGTTCTTGCAGCATCCATTGCTACGTTACCACCACCGACAACGATTACCTTTTTACCCGCTTTAATTGGGGTATCATAGCCTTCTAAGAAAGCCTTCATCAGGTTATTTCTTGTTAAAAATTCATTGGCTGAGAAGACACCCATAGCCTGTTCGCCAGGGATTCCCATAAACTTCGGAAGACCGGCACCGGAACCGATAAATACAGCTTCAAAGCCTTCTTCTTCCATTAATTCATCAATTGTAACAGACTTACCAATGACAACGTTTGTTTCAATCTTAACGCCTAAGGATTTTACATTTTCTACTTCTGCAGCAACAACCTTCTGCTTTGGAAGACGGAATTCCGGAATACCATAAATTAATACACCGCCAGCCTCATGTAATGCCTCAAAAATGGTAACGTCATAACCCATTTTAGCCAAATCTCCGGCACAGGTAAGTCCTGCAGGGCCAGAACCGATAACGGCTACCTTATGTCCGTTCAACTTCTCCGCTTTTGCCGGTTTGATTCCATGTTCTCTTGCCCAGTCTGCTACAAAACGCTCTAATTTACCGATGGCAACCGGTTCCCCTTTAATACCACGGATACATTTTCCTTCACACTGTGTCTCCTGCGGGCAGACACGTCCACAGACAGCCGGAAGTGCAGAAGATTTACTGATAATCTGGTATGCTTCTTCAAAATTTCCTTCCTTTACCTGACCGATAAATCCCGGAATATCAATGGATACCGGACAGCCCTTCATACACTGTGCATTTTTGCAACCTAAGCAACGGGCAGCCTCTGCCATTGCTTCTTCTTCATTATATCCTAAACATACTTCTTCAAAATTTGCTGAACGGACAACTGCATCCTGTTCACGAACCGGTACTCTTTTTAATACGTCCATTGTTTCCCCCTCCTAATTGCAATGTCCACATCCGCCATGATGTGTGTCGCCTTCTTCTAATGCAAGCATCGCACGACCTTCTTCGGTCTTGTACTGTGCCTGTCTTCTCATGGCCTGATCAAAGTCTACTAAGTGTCCGTCGAACTCCGGTCCGTCTACACATGCAAATTTCACCTGATCGCCAACTACTAAACGGCATGCTCCACACATACCGGTTCCGTCTACCATAATTGGGTTCATAGATACGATGGTCGGAATACCAAGCTCTTTTGTTAATTTACATACGAATTTCATCATAATCATCGGCCCGATTGCTACACAGTGATCATAACGGGCGCCTTCATCCCAGAGTGCCTGTAACTGCGCGGTACCGGTTCCCTTGAAGCCATAAGAACCATCATCTGTTGTTACATAAAGGTTTTTGCAAACTGCACGCATCTCATCTTCTAAGATTAATAAATCTTTGCTTCTGGAACCCATGATAACATCACAATCTACGCCATGTTCATGTAACCATTTTACCTGTGGGTATACCGGAGCGGTACCTACACCACCAGCCACAAATAAGATTTTCTTTTTCTTTAATTCTTCAACGTCCTCGCCGATTAAATCAGACGCACAGCCAAGTGGCCCGACAAAATCCTGGAATGCATCCCCTACCTGTAAATCTACCATTCTCTGTGTGGAAGCACCAACAACCTGGAATACGATTGTAATGGTACCTTCTGCTCTGTTATAATCACAGATTGTTAATGGAATTCTTTCCCCCACTTCATCAATTTTCACAATTACGAACTGACCCGGTTCGCAGTACTGTGCCACACGCGGAGCTTTTACGTCCATCAGATAAATCTTATCTGCCAACTGCTCTCTTCTTACGATTGGATACATAGTTTCCCTCCTGAATATAATTTTTTATCCCCTTTTACGTGAATATAAATATTGTTATAAACTTAACGTTCAATAAACATAATAAAGGAAAAGACAATATTTTTCAATGTCTTTTCCTCTATTTTCTTAATTTTCCATGTTATTTTTCTTCCACCTTGGAAAAAAGAATCCGGTCATTATCCAGTTCTTTCCCGGCATGGACGGCAAACTGTTCTAAAAGATGGTCCACCGTCATTTGTTTTCGCTCTTCCCCGGCAATATCAAGCACAATATTTCCGGCATCCATCATTAGCGTTCGGTTACCAAGCTCTAATGCCTGATGCATATTGTGTGTCACCATAAGGCAGGTAATATTCCGCTCCGCCACAATTCTTTTCGTAAGATCCAACACTTTTTCTGCCGTAGCAGGATCTAATGCCGCCGTATGTTCATCTAACAGTAAAATCTTTGGTGTCACCATCGTCGCCATCAAAAGTGTCAATGCCTGTCGCTGTCCACCGGAAAGAAGTCCCACAGGCTGCTTCATGCGGTCCTCTAATCCCATATCTAAGAGCGCTAACTGTTCCCTGAACTTCTTTTTGTCTGCCGACTTGATACGGCTGAAATAGGCATTCTTTGAAGTCGTTGTACGCAGATATGCCAATGCCATATTTTCTTCAATCGTCATATGAGGTGCGGTTCCCTTAAGCGGGTCCTGAAACAGATGACCGATGACTTTGCTTCTCACATGCTCTTTCTGATAGGTAATATCCTCACCATCCAGCATAATCAGACCTTTGTCTGCAAAAAATGTACCTGTAATGGCATTAAACAATGTAGATTTTCCTGCACCGTTACTTCCTACGATGGTTGCAAAATCTCCTTCCTTTAAGGTAAGGTTCACATCCTTTAACGCACACTTTTCATTCACGGTTCCCGGATTGAAGGTCTTCGTAACATGCTTCATTATAAGCATATTTTTCTCTGCCATTTATGCCTTCCCTCCTTCTTTCGTAGCAATCTCTGCCTTAATTTCCTCAATATATTCCTGGTTCTTTGCTTTTGCCTTCCGCTTCTGCTGATAAAAAGCAGACTGCTTTTTCAAATAAGGCAGGGCGATTGCAATTGCGACAATCAATGCGGATACCAATTTTAAACATTCTGCCGGTACATTTAAACGAAGCGCAACCGCTACAATGAAGCGGTATAGACAACTTCCGAACATAACGCCAAGAACTCTTTTTATCATACTGCCTTTTCCAAGAATTGATTCGCCAATGATAAGACTCGCCAATGCAATCGTCACCATTCCGGTTCCTAAATTGATATCGCAGGACTTCTGGTACTGCGCCAAAAGTCCTCCGGATAAAGCAGTCAGTGCATTCGATACACAAAGTCCGATGGTAATCATCAGTCCTGTATTGATACTGGAAGCCCGCACCATGTCCGGATTGTCTCCGGTTGCGCGAATAGAAAGCCCCAGTCTGGTATTTAAGAAAAAGGAAATCACAATTCCTGCCAATACTACAATGCCTGCTGCCACAATCAATTTATACCAGGTTCCTCCAATGCTCTCCTTTGCCCAGGTAAAAATGGATTTACAGTTAAACAAATTGACATTGGAAGCAAATCCCATGACTGCAATGTTAATCGTGTATAATCCGGTATTTACAATAATTCCCGCAAGAATCGACTGGATTCCCATTTTCGTCTGCAAAAATGCGGTCACAAATCCGGAACACATTCCTGCCGCCATTGCAGCAAGCAGCGCCAGCACCGGATGTCCGGCTAACGTTACGGTTGCACAGACTGCACAGCCTAAGGTAAAGCACCCGTCTGTCGATAAATCAGCAATATTTAAAATTGAAAATGAGATAAATAACGCCAACGCAACCAACGCATAAATAAATCCCAATTCTAATGCACTTTGTACAATGGACAACGTAATGATAGATCCCATACTGTTTTTCCTTTTTCTTTACAAATTATTATTCGAACTCTTCTGCTGTTACTGTTTCAATCAATTCTGAACATAAATCTTTAAAAACAGAATAATCAATTCCAACAGCTTCTGCTGTTTCGGTGTTTACTGTGATAATACCGTCTGCCAGTGTCTGCACTGCCATTTCAGCCGGTTTTGCTCCATTGACAAGGATTTCTACTGCCATATCTGCTGTTTTGGTTCCAAGGTTCTCATAATTCACACCAAAACCTAAAAATGCACCATTTAATGCAAAGGAATCAGCACCTGTATAATGTGGAATACCTGCTTCTGTAAACTTCTCAAAAATAGCAAGTTCTGCTGTCATAACTGTATTATCCTGAGGAGTAAATACAGCATCCACACCTTCTGCTACAAGTGCATCTGCTGCTGCCTGAATCTCCGCAACTGTCGTACCTGTTTTTTCTACATATGCAATATTATTTGCTTCGCAATATGCCTTTGCATCTTCAATTGAGCCTAAGGAAGATGCCTGACTCTTGTCATATAAAAGTCCGATTTTTGCTGTATCCGGATTTGCTGTTACGATTAAATTCATAATTGCATCTGTATCTATTGCATCCGAAGTTCCTGTAATATTTGCTCCCGGTGCTTCGTTTGTTGCTACTAGTCCTGCTCCAACCGGATCTGATACTGCCGAGAATACAATCGGAATCTGATTTTCTTCGGTCGCGCTCTGCATAACAACTGCAGTCGGTGTTGCGATTGGAATGATAATATCTACTTCATCTGCAATTAAATCTGCTGCAATCTGCATCAGAATGGACTGATCAGCCTGACCGTTAAAGGTATAATCCTGGTAATCAAAGGTAACACCATATTCTACACCCTTTGCATCTAATTCTGCCTGAATCGCTTTTTCAATCTGGTTTAGGGAAGCGTCATCCACATATTGTACGATGCCTACTTTATAAACAGTATCATTTGATGTACCGCTGTCTGCTGCTTTTCCACATCCGCACATACCTGCTACTGCCATTGCCATTGTTAATACGATTGCCATTACTTTTCTTTTCATTGTCTTTTCCTCCAAAATTAAAAAATTAATATTTGTAAGAAAGACCGTTTTCCTTGAGCTTTTATAAGCGAAACCTAATAAAAAACCGCCTCAAGCTATTGCTTGAGACGGTAATAAAATTCATTATTATCGCGGTACCACTCATCTTGACAAACTATGTCCACTCATTCATGTACTATCATACATGCCGGATTGATAACGGGTCCGGTTCCCGGTGACTCCTACTATCAGTTCAGGTCACCCTCGAAAGTCCATTCAGTAAAACCTTCCATACTGCAATTCCACCGCCTGCAGCTCTCTGTAATATCAGTGAAATACCTACTACTCTTTCTCAACGGTTTTTCTTATGGGTTATACTTTAATACTTTAACGTAGTTTTGTCAAGAAGTTTTTTAACATTTTCGATTTTTTCCAAAAATCAAATCATAATTAATGCTTTTGTAGAAGATATCTTCTACATTTCCTTCTAATTCCGCTTTGTTTCCAAGTATCCACATAAGCTTTGCAATCACAGATTCCAAGGTCATATCATAGGACTCTAAAATGCTGCATTCTTCTTTAATGTCCCGTCCCACTTCGTAAACAGTCATGTCACTGCCTTCATGAGCAACCTGAGTCGCCATCACCACGAGTTTTTCCGGATACTGCTTGCACAGACGGAAGAAATCCTCTGAAATAGACTTTGGAATACCACCTACGCCAAAGCTTTCCACCACAATACTGTCATACTGTGCAAAAATACTTTCAAGCAGCTTCGCCTGCATACCCGGAATCATTTTCATCAGATAAATGTTATCATTCATCTCTTCGTAAAAATGCACTTCCTCCTTGAAAGGAATCATCGGTATATAACGCATAATATTCATGTCCTGAATCATGGCAAGGCTCGGATAATCAATGCTTGAAAATGCATTATAGCTTTTTGAGCGCACTTTTTTCGCTCTGGTGCCAGCAATTACTTTTCCGTCAAACACAATCTGCACACCCTGGGAAGCTTCATCCGATGCATACAAAAAGCTGTCAATCAAATTTGATTTTGCGTCTGTAATCTCCAAATCAATCGGCTTTTGTGCCCCTGTGATTACAATCGGTTTCTTTGAATTCTGAATCATATAAGACAACGCGGCTGCTGTATATGCCATCGTATCCGTCCCATGGGCAATCACAAAGCCGTCATAGGCATCATAATGTTCTCTGATGGTATGCACCATCATCTTCCAATGCTTTGGCTCCATATTGGTACTGTCCAGATTCAGAAGCTGAACCGTATCTACCTCACAAAAAGACTGCACCTGCGGAATATAGCCAATCAGCTCTTCCGGTGTAATCTTTGGTTTTAATCCATGATGGGAACGTTTTGACGCAATCGTTCCTCCTGTAGCAATCAAAAGTACTTTCTTCATATCTGCCCGTTAATCCTCTTACAGTAATTTTTTGATATCCGCAATCAGCGCATCCACATTTTCTTCCTTAGTGGCCCAACTGGTGCAGAAACGAACTGCACTATGGGTATCATCTATCTTTTTATTGAATTCAAAAGCATAAGATTCGCTCAGCTTTTCCAAAACTGCATTTGGCAGTATGGGGAACTGCTGGTTAGAAGGGGAAGCAATCATAAACGTAACTCCAAATGCAGTCAACTCATCTTTTAACTTCTCAGCCAACCGAGCCGCATGTCGGGATATTTCCATATAGCGGTCATCTTCAAATAAAGTTTCAAACTGAATCCCAAGCAGACGTCCCTTTGCAAGCATCCCTCCGTGCTGTTTGATGTTATATCGAAAATCCGTTTTTAAGGCATCGTTCGTTATCACAACCGCTTCGCCGAACAATGCTCCCACCTTGGTTCCTCCAATATAGAAAACATCGGTCAGTTCCGCTATATCAGCAAGCGTCAGATCATTCTCTCTGGATGCAAGCCCATAGCCCAGTCTTGCTCCGTCCAAAAACAGATATAATCCCCGTGCCTGACACGCATCATAAATTGCCTGAAGCTCTGCCTTCTTATAAATCGTTCCAACCTCCGTCGGATTGGAAATATATACCATTTTAGGTTGTACCGCATGTTCAAAACTATCATCTGCAAAATGGGCATCCGTATAAGCAGCAATCTGTTCCGCCGTTAACTTGCCATCCGGTGTATCAATCACCAGGCACTTATGTCCGCAGGCTTCTAACGCACCTGTCTCATGCACATTAATATGCCCTGTATTGGCAGTAATGACACCCTGATAATGCTTTAACGCTGCAGAAATGACAGTCACATTTGTCTGGGTACCTCCCACCAGAAAATGCACACTCGCATTTGGAGCGGCACACGCTTCTTTAATCAATTCTGCTGCATGTTTACAATGTTCATCCACGCCATATCCTCCGGTCTGTTCCATGTTTGTCTCTGCCAGCCGTTTTAAAATGGCCGGATGGCACCCCTCGGTGTAATCACTGTTAAATCGAATCATCCGTATCTTCCCTCTTTTCTTCTACACTTTCTATAAAATACATTCTGGATGAGAAATCCTGAAAATAACGCACCTGCTCATTATAACCCGTTCCGCCAAAGGCAGGCTGTAAATACACACCACTATACATTAACGCATCTCCGAATGCCGTGCAATCCTCTTTTTCGCTATCCATCTTTACAAATTTAGCCACCAGATTATGCATCATGGAATCCTGCTTCAATTGCACCGGTGAAACCATATTGACAAGGCTTCCAAACTCTTTGATATTAAACTTCAGCTCTCGATTTGTAAAACGATATTCCGTCTCAGGGTTTAAGCCACGCGCTTTATAATAATCAAACTGTACATTTGGAACTGCAAGCTTTTGCATAAGAAAACCGACTGCCTGTTCTTTATCTTCTGATACACAAGT
>CAMGET010000009.1 GCA_946055175.1 uncultured Roseburia sp. | reverse complement strand
TAATCCGACAGGTGCAACTGTAGCAGATTTAGCAGAAGCGAAATTTGTATTTACAAATTTAAATGAAGAAGGCTATGTATATACCTTTACAGGTACAGAAGGCATTGAGTTAAGAGATGGAGTATACAGCGTTGTAGTAGAAAACAGTGGTGCATATGTACAGAAGCTTACATCGAACCTCAAAGTAAATGGAGAGCCTGTTGAAAAAACAATCGGTTTTGAGTCTGATATTACAAAGTGGGTATTTACAGATTCTTCTTTTACAAGTGGAAAGTATTCACAGACAGGAAGTCATACATACAATGGACTTAGCTTTACAAATGGTAAGAGCCATGAAAATACATACCTTTATATGGGCGCAGGTACAGTTTCTGTTCCGGTAAAGGGAAATTGTACAATTAAAGTAAACGCATGCTACCAGTATTCATTCTATTTTGCAGATGAAACAGAAGCAAGTGTTGGTATAAAAACAGGCTCTACCGGCCAGATTGATACATTTAGTTATAATTACAATGGTGGGGCAGGAACGGTTGACATTACTTTCTTAGGAACAAGTTATGTAAATTCTATAGAAGTAGTGAAAAATGTGGAATACAAAGAAATAGTAACAGTTGGTGCAACAGGCTGTGACTATACAACAATCAACGATGCACTTGATGCAGTTCGCGCAATGGAAAGAAGCGGCGAGCAGAGAGTTACCATCGAAATTCAGCCGGGTAACTACGAAGAAATGCTTGTTATTGATGTACCAAACGTAACATTAAAAAATGCAAGCAATACACCAAGTATTGAGACGAAAGACAAAGGTGTAAACATCGACAAGAATGCAGTTCGTATTACTTCTTATTACGGACATGGTTATACCTATTACAGTATGGGAAGCGACTGCAAATATGACGAAGAAGTTCTTGCTGTAAATAAAGAAAACGGATATGCATCCTTTGAAAATCCTGGTTCAGGAACAACAAACGGAAGCTACTGGAACGCAACTGTAGTAGTTACAGCAAGCGGATTTGAGGCAGAAGGAATTATTTTTGAAAACTCCTTCAACCAGTATGTATCAGAAAAAGCAGCAAATGATGTCATTGTGGCTCAGTCTTCTGCAAAAGAAGGCTCTGTTGCAAGAGCTTCTATGAAAGCCGGTGATACAACTGTTCAGGACAAGAAATATGTAGAAAGAGCAGCAGCTCTTGCAATCGCAAACAATTGCAAGAACGTATCTTTCGATAACTGTAAATTTATCGGTCGTAAGGATACTTTATATGGCGGAACCAATGTTACAGCAGCATTCTATGATTGTGCAATTTACGGTGGAACAGACTACATCTTCGGTGGAATGACAGCCGTATTTGCAAAATGTGATTTAGTATTTAATACAAGCGAAGATGGAAATGATGTTGGTTATATTACAGCAGCACAGACAAAGAGTGGCAGAGGATTATTAATGTACAATTGTACAGTAACCTCTACTGTACCGGGTGTTGATACCGCCTCAGAATATCCTTCAAAAGCAGGTTATTTTGGAAGACCTTGGCAGGCAAATACCGGTGAAGCTGTATTCTATAACACCATTATCGAAGCAACAGACAGTCATTGGTATGAAAGTAGCGCATCCTTAATTAACGCAGCAGGATGGCTTAGCACATTAAGTGGCGAATCAGTATATAGCGCAGAATATGGCACTTATGAAATGGCAAAGGGTGTAGATAACCAGAGTGCAAGGGCATCATGGGCATCTACTTTAACAACTCCGGTTCTTGTTGATGGCACAGAAATTTCTGTAGAAGCATTCTTAGGTGACTGGGATGCATTTGCAGGAAAAGATATGACCATTAAGATGCCTACAGAAAAAGTAGACAACAAGCCAAAGGATGAAACATCTGTTACAACAGAGTTTGTATTCGAGTCTAAGGATTTAACAGCATTTGCAGCAGGAACAAAGGCAGATGGTGACACCGAAAAAGTAGGAACAGAAGATTACTTTACGTTAATCTACAGTGCAAAGACAAAAGTAGATAGCAGCAGCAAGTCTTTTGAGGATGGATATGCAGCAACACAGCGAGTAAATTTCGGTGGAGCAGCATCTACAGAAAAGAATGCAATCAAGTTTACAACAAATAACGCAGCCACAGTAAAAGTATGGTGGGTAGAAGGCGGAGATGATAATCGCCAGATTGCAATTTTAAATGCTTCAGGAACGGCAGTTAAAACAACTGACGTAACATTAGCAAAAAATGCAACATGCATTTCTACATTTGAATTAGAAGAAGCAGGAACCTATTACTTGGGTGGTGCTACGAATAATAACTACTTCTTTAAAGTAGTAGTAACAGAAGAAGTCGCAGCAGAACCATTTACTATGACTCTTGAGACAAGTGCATTAACAGCATTTGCAGCAGGGGCAAAGGCAGATGGTGAAGAAGAAAAGGCTGGAACAGAAAATTACTTTACCGTTATTTATAGTGCAAAATCAAAAGTAGATTCAAGTAGTAAAACCTTTGAAGATGGTTATGCATCTAGTCAGAGATTAAATCTTGGCGGTAAATTAACACTTGAAAAAAATGCAGTTAAATTTACAACAAGTAACCCTGCAACCGTAAAAATATGGTGGGCAGAAGGTGGCGATGACAATCGTCAGATTGCGATCTTGAATGGAGCAGGTGAGCAGGTTGCAGTTACAGCAGATATTGTCGCAAAGAATGCGGTAAGTATTTCAAAATTAACATTAGAAGAAGCAGGAACCTATTACTTAGGTGGCGATATCAATAACAACTACATCTTCAAAATTGTTGTTACTGAAGAAGCACCAGTTGTGGCAGAACCATTTACAATGACTCTTGAGACAAGTGCATTAACAGCATTTGCAGCAGGGGCAAAGGCAGATGGTGAAGAAGAAAAGGCTGGAACAGATGAGTACTTTACAATTGTTTATAGTGTAAAATCAAAAGTAGATTCAAGTAGTAAAACCTTTGAAGATGGTTATGCATCAGCACAGAGATTAAATCTTGGCGGAAAAGTAACCACAGAGAAAAACGCAGTGAAATTTACAACAAGCAATCCTTCTTCCGTAAAAGTATGGTGGGCAGAAGGCGGCGATGATAACCGTCAGATTGCTATCTTAAATGGGGCGGGTGAACAGGTTGCAGTTACTGCAGATACTGTAGCAAAGAATGCCGTATGCATTTCAACTTTACAGTTAAAAGATGCAGGAACATACTTCTTAGGTGGAGATATTAACAACAACTATATCTTCAAAATCGAAGTAACAGAAACTCCAAACGGCTCTGTGAAACCTGCTCGTGCAGACTGGTCCACTGTAGAAGCACCTGTTATTACAAACGTTGCTTTAAATGCACAGGATGCAAATGCTGTAGAAGTAAGAGTAAACGCAAACGTTGGTTACGACGGAGCTGACAAAGTTACTGTAGTCATGATGGATACAGAGGGCAAGGAAGTTGCCACAAAGAGCTCTTCCGCAGAAAAGACAGAGCATGTTTTAAGCTTTGTACCGGAAGCTTCCGGAACCTATACCTTTACTGCAAAAGTGGTTCGTGAAAATGAAACAGACAAGAGCGCAGCAGAAACCAAAGACTTTGATTTTACTTTGCCATTAGTTGCACCAACTATTACAGGCGCATTTAATGCAGGTAATGGACTTGTCGATGTAGAATGGAATGCAGTAAAAGAAGCTGAGAAATATGAAGTAACTGTAAAAGATACTGAAATCAGCTACACAACAGAAAAACTCATTCAGACAATTGAAGGTTTGACAGTTGGTGAAACATATACTATTACTGTTGCAGCAGTAAGAGGTGAAGAAAAAGTAAGTGCTTCTACCGAAATTACTGTAAGCAATGAAAAAGAAGTAAAATGGTACTTCGCTGCATATGGTAGCAGTACGGATACAAAGAATAATGGGTATGAAGAGTTAGCAGATGGCAGCGTACGAGTATACTCTAACGGTGGTAAAGGAAAGATTGTTCCGGGCTCAACAGATGGTCTGGCATTCTATTATACCACCATTGATCCGGATACCACCAACTTTACCTTATCGGCAACAGCAGTAGTAAATAACTGGGCGTTTTCAAATGGTCAGGAAGGATTTGGTATCATGGCTTCCGACAGAGTCGGTAAGCATGGTGATACCAAAGCATTCTGGAACAACTGCTATATGGCAATTGCTTCAAAGGTAGAATATTTTTATGACACAGTAGCGAAAGAGGTAACAGACGATACAAATGCAGCAAAAATTAGCATGAAGCTTGGTATCGGTGTACAGGAAAAGGTTGGTGTGACAGCAGAAAATCTTGCACGCTTTGAGGCAAGCGAAACAGCTGTAATCAATCAGTACTTTAAATCTACCACAACCACATTGGAATCTTCTTGTGGTGTAAATGGTGCAGGAACCTATAATATCATTGGTAACTACAAGGGTACAGAGCCAACCGGAACGGTAGAAAATCCTGTAACTGAATTGAAATTTACAATTCAGAAAAACAACACGGGTTATTTTGTAAGCTACACAGATGCAGATGGTGTGACAACCACGCAGAAATACTATGATACAGAAGCATTAAACCAGATTGAAGAAGACTTAGTATGTGTAGGTTTCTTTGCATCCAGAAATGCAGACATTACATTCAAAGATATTGAATTTACGACCGTTTCACCGGAAAATGATGCTCCGGCAGAAGAAAGACCGGTTACACTGGTAACTCCTAACTATGCAGTAACTTCTGCAACTGTAGCAAACAGCAAGGATTACGAGCTTGTATTTGTTGGAAATGCAGACGGTACCTTAGTAATTAAGGACAGTGCAGGAAAAGTCCTTCTTAAGAAAGAAGATGTAAAAGCAAACGAAAAAGTTAGCTTAGACACAACCTTAACTTATGGTAACAACACATATGTTGTAAACTTTACACCGGATAAAGATTATGTTCCGGGTGAATATCAGAAATTAGCTTCTTACGATGCAGTAAGCTTTAAACATGTTGTAAATTACAAAGTATACGGAGAAGCAGGTTCTACTCTTTATGTAGCACCAAACGGAAGTGCAAACGGTAACGGAACCAAGAAGAATCCGTTAGATATTTACACTGCAGTAAAATATGTTCAGGCAGGACAGACTATCGTAATCATGGAAGGTACCTATAACTTAAGCAGAACAGTTAAGGTAGAAAGAGGCATCGACGGCACAAAAGAAAGCATGATTTACATGATTGCTGATCCGGAAAGCACCACACGTCCGATATTCGATTTTGGCGGAAACTGCGCAGGTATGATTTTGGCAGGTGACTACTGGTACTTCAAGGGATTTGATGTAACCAGATCCGCAGATGCCCAGAAGGGTATTCAGGTATCCGGTAATAACAACGTATTAGACCAGATTAACGCTTATAAGAACGGTAATACAGGTATCCAGATTAGCAGATACTTATCAACTGATAACTATGAAGACTGGCCGGCATATAACTTAATTCTGAACTGTACTTCTTATGAAAATGCAGATAAGGGTTACGAAGATGCAGACGGATTTGCAGCTAAATTAACTGTCGGTGATGGAAACGTATTCGATGGATGTGTGGCTCATCACAACGCAGACGACGGTTGGGATTTATTTGCAAAGGTACAGACCGGTTCCATCGGTTCTGTTACAATCCGAAACAGTGTAGCCTATAAGAATGGTTATGTCTTAGATGAGAATGGCAATGAAATCAATGCCGGAAACGGTAATGGCTTCAAGATGGGCGGCGACAGCATGCCGGGCGCACATGTACTTGAAAACAGTATTGCATTCTTCAACAAGGCAAAAGGTTTTGACTCTAACAGCTGCCCGGATATTAAGGTATACAATTCCGTATCCTTCAATAATGGAAGCTACAACGTAGCATTCTATACCAATACAGCAGCAAATACTGATTATTTTGCAGATGGCGTGGTTTCTTACAGAACGGAAAATAAAGACCAGGCAGAACAGCTTAAATTAGTAGGAACACAGGATCAGGCTAAGGTATACGGTGCAACAAACTTCTACTGGGATGTAGCAGCAGGTGCTTCTGTAAATACAGCAGGAACAAAGGTGACAGATGCATGGTTTGAATCCTTAATATTTAGCGGCATCGATAGAAATGCAGACGGAACCATTAATACTCATGGCTTCCTCGTATTAACCGATGTAGCAGCAGTAAAAGAAGGAATTGGCGGTACTGCATCAAAGGAGATTACAACAGATCAGCTGAAGGAAACCTCAGGAAAAGTTATTTCAAGCAAATCGGGTGCGACAATTGATGTGATTACCGACACAGCAGATCAGATTTCAAATGCTACAACTGCGGAAGAAGTCAGAGATGCACTTGTAAATATGATTACAAACATCCGTAACATTTGGAGAAATCGTAACAATACTGTGACAGCAGAAGAAACAGCTGAGCAGATAGTGGAACAGACTGTAGAAAAAGAAGAAACTGCATCTGAAACAGTTACAATCAAAGAAGAAGAAACACCATTAGCTTCCGGTGAAGAGGTGGCAGCAGAAGCCAAAGGAAGCAGCGCATTGCCAATCGCTTGTGCAGCTACAGTGCTTTTAGCAGCAGGTGGTTTCGTTCTCATAAAGAGAAAAAAGTTATTTTAATAAAATCATATGAAAAAGATTGACAGATACGAGCAGAATCCGCTGCCACATAAAGGGGCAGCAGGGGCTGCTCGTTTGTCGTATAAATATCTTAAGAGGCGAATTGTGTCGGAATAAGGCGACCGATTTTCATTGTGCCGATTTTGTGAGAAAGTTATAATGAAATAGAAGAAATCAACAGAAAAGGGGAGGACAGGCAATGGAAAAAGTACGCTACATGATATCTGACGCTGCCTCACTGGTAAACGTAGAATCTCATGTATTACGTTACTGGGAAGAGGAACTCGATCTTAATATCCCGAGAAATGAAATGGGACATCGATACTATACACAAGAGAATATTGAGGATTTTATGAAAATAAAGGAATTAAAGGAGAAGGGCTATCAGCTAAAGGCCATTCGCATGATTATACATAATGGGAACGGTGACTATCTGGTCCCGGAAGAGGCACCCCCGAAGCCGCAGGTTGTTTATCGGGGACCTCTCGTGATGGCGCAAAAGGAAGACGAGCGAAGTATCTTAGACAATACAGACCGGATGGCACAGTTTACAGATCTGATGACCGAAATTGTGGGAAAAGCGATTGCAGCAAATAATGAGCAACTGAGTAAGGCCATTAGTGAAGAAGTCGGAGAACAGGTCATCAAGGAAATGAACTATCTGATGCGGGAGCAGGAAGAGGCAGAAGAAGAACGGTTTCGAAAGCTGGACGAAGCAATTCGCGGAAATTTGAAGAAAACAAAAAAACGTGGACTATTTGAGAGCAAACAAAAAAGAGGGTAATCACCCTCTTTTTTTGAATAAGTATCAATTATTCTTCGCTAATTGCTCCTGTTGGGCAAACACCTGCACATGTACCGCAGCTTACACAAGCACCAGCATCGATAACGAACTGGCTGTCTCCCTGGCTGATAGCGCCTACTGGACATTCTGGTTCACATGTTCCACAGCTTACACAAGAGTCTGAAATTACGTATGCCATAATATAGTTCCTCCTTATTAATTAGAAATCAAATCTGCTATCCAATCATAGCTTATTAATGATTTTAATACAAAAAGGACTGCTTAGCAAGTAATAATCTCTAAAAAAATGTATAAAAGCAAATACATCTTGCTTAGAAAGTTGAAAAGTGATAGAGCGTTTTGCTTCGGAATGCCTCGCCTGCTTTTAATACAATGCTTGGAAAATTCTCGTGGTTAATGGAGTCAGGATAGTGCTGAGTCTCTAAACATACGCTGACTTGTTTTGGATAGCGCTCGCCAAACTTACCAACAAAATCAGAACCCTGTGCTGCAACATAAATCTGAATACCCGGCTGGTCTGTAAAACAGGTGACCCGGATGCCGCTTTCTTTTGACTGCAAAATGGCCGCTTCTCTTAAACCGGTTCCATTGATTACGAAGTTATGGTCATAGGTTCCTAAAGGTGCGAACTGTGGATGGTCTGAATCCATAAATTTCCCTATTGTATGAAGTGTTCTGAAATCAAATGGAGTACCCTCTACCGGCAATAGCTCTCCTGTTGGAATTAGAGTATGGTCAACCGGTGTAATGGCATCTGCATCTATAAATAGTTCATGATTTAAAATGCTTTCCGTTCCTTCTCCATTTAAGTTAAAGTAAGTGTGGTTTGTTACATTGATAATTGTATCCTTATCCGAAGTGGCTTCATATAAAATGCCGATTTCATTATCTTCAGACCATGAGTAAGTAACCGTGAGGGTAAGGTTGCCCGGATAATTTTCTTCGCCGTCAGGAGATTCCATGGTAAGCACAAGCTTATCATCCTTTATCGCAGACTTCCAAACTTTATGACTGTATCCGACAGCACCGCCATGTAAGTGGTTCGGACCATTGTTAATGGCGAGCTGATAATCTACACCATTTAATGAAAAACGGCCCTCTTTGATTCTGTTTGCTACACGGCCACAGATTGCTCCATAGTAGGCGGTCTCTTTTTCATAATCTTCTAAGGAGGTAAGCCCCAGACAGACATCTCTTAAGGTACCTTCTTTGTCAGGGACGGCTATTTTGTAGATACGTGCACCAAAATCGATAATCTCGATGAATGCACCATCTGCATTCTCCAGATGGAATAAACTAACAGCTTCCCCTGCGGTTGTTGTTCCAAAATCTGATTTTATAATTTTCATAACAATATCCTTTATCCTTTTATGCTATAGTTTAAACTATTATCTTTTTTATTATACGTTTTTTAGGAAAACATGGCAAGTAGGTTGCCTAAATTTTGGAATTGTGCCATAATAAGAAAAACGATTTTAAATTGGGATGGTAGGATTTATGCAGACCAAACTTGTAAAAATAGAAAATAAACCCGGCGATGATGCTTCAATGAGGGAGGCTGCAGAGCTGATAAAACAGGGAGAACTGGTTGCGTTCCCTACAGAGACGGTATATGGTCTGGGTGCAGATGCATTACGCCCGGAAGCAGCAAAGAAAATTTACGCGGCAAAGGGCAGACCGTCAGACAATCCGCTCATTGTTCACATTTGTAAATATGAAGAATTACTATCCATTGCAAAGAAGGTTCCGCCACAGGCAAAAAAATTAGCAGATACATTCTGGCCGGGGCCGCTTACCATGATTGTATGGAAAAATGAAAGAGTCCCTTATGAGACAACCGGCGGGATGGACACGGTTGCAGTCCGGATGCCGAACCACCCGGTTGCATTAAGGCTGATTGAAGAAAGCGGATGCCTGATTGCGGCACCAAGTGCGAATACGTCCGGAAAACCAAGCCCGACAGAAGCCATTCATGTATTGCATGATATGGATGGCAGAATTCCGATGATATTAGACGCAGGTCCGGTAAGAATCGGTTTAGAGTCTACGATTATTGATTTGACAGAGGAAAAACCGATGATTCTTAGGCCTGGCTATATTACAAAGGAGATGTTTGAAGAAGTCCTTGGAGAAGAGGTGCAAATCGATCCGGGGATTTTAGCAGCGGATATTACAGACCCGTCGAAAGGCGGACAGAAACCGAAAGCACCGGGAATGCGTTATAAGCATTATGCGCCAAAAGCAGATTTGGTCCTGGTAGAAGGTGAAACGGATAACGTGGTTGCAAAAATAAATGAGCTGGTGGAAAGCGGACAGAAGAAAGGCATGCATATTGGTGTCATTGCAACGGATGAAACATACCGGCGTTATCAGGCGGATGTGGTTTTCAGCATTGGCGCGAGAGCAGATGAGGATGCAATTGCGCAGCATCTTTATAAGATACTGCGGGAATTTGATGAGCAGGAAGTCGATGCGATATATTCGGAAAGTTTCAAAACGCCAAGAATCGGACAGGCAATCATGAACCGGCTGTTAAAAGCAGCGGGATATCAGGTATTGCATGTGTAGCAGGAGATAATCAGGAATGAAAGAATATAATCGAATTTTATTTGTTTGTGAGAGCGGCACATCAAGGGCGCCTATGGCAGAAGCAATTTTAAAGGATTTTTCACTGAAGCAACCGGTTGAGATAGAATCGCGGGGGCTGGTAGTGCTGTTCCCGGAACCAATTAATCAGAAAGCAGAAGCCGTATTAATCAGTAATGGTATTTCATTGAGCGATTTTTGCTCGACACAGTTAACGGAGGAGGACCTGACGGAGGACACTTTAGTTCTGACAATGGAGTACCTGCAAAGAGAGAAAATTCTGGAGAAATATGAAAACGCAATTCCGGAAAATGTCCACGTCTTAACGGAACTGGTGGGCGATGAATTAGAAATATTGGATCCGTATGGAGGAAATTTACAGTCTTACGGACTGTGTTATGAAACCATGCGAAAGACAATACAAAAGCTAGTTAACTTATTAAATGAATCTTAGGAGGAAAAACAAATGTCAAAGGTAGTGGTAATGGATCATCCATTAATTCAGCACAAAATCGGTATTCTTAGAAGAGTGGAAACAGGCTCAAAAGATTTCCGTACCTTAATTGGTGAAATCGCGATGTTGGAATGCTATGAAGCAACCAGAGATCTTCAGCTTGCGGATGTTGAAATTGAAACCCCAATTTGTAAGACAACTGCAAAGGAATTAAAAGGAAAGAAGCTGGCTGTAGTTCCGATTCTTAGAGCAGGCCTTGGAATGGTAGACGGTGTACTTGCCATGATTCCGGCGGCAAAGGTGGGACATATTGGTTTATACCGTAACGAAGAGACCTTAGAACCGGTTGAATATTTCTGTAAACTGCCGGCAGACTGTGCAAACAGAGAAGTATTCGTAGTAGATCCAATGCTTGCAACCGGCGGTTCTGCGATTGCAGCCATTCAGATGCTGAAAAACAGAGGTGTGAAGAACATTCATTTCATGTGTGTAATTGCCGCACCGGAAGGAATTAAGAAGATGCAGGAAGCACATCCGGATGTTGATATGATTATCGGTGCATTGGATGATCATTTAAATGAAAAAGGCTATATCGTACCGGGACTCGGTGACGCAGGCGACCGTATTTTCGGAACAAAATAATCGAAGCAGTCTCCTTCGGAGAAAAAGGAGGACTTATGAGCGAAAAGAGAACAGACTATATTAGCTGGGATGAGTATTTTATGGGAGTAGCCATACTTTCCGGCATGCGTTCCAAGGACCCCAATACACAGGTGGGCGCCTGTATCGTAAGCTCGGACCATAAGATTTTATCCATGGGGTATAATGGATTGCCAATCGGATGTTCAGATGATGAGTTCCCGTGGTGCAGAGAGGGCGCTCCCTTGGAAAACAAGTATTTCTACACTACACATAGTGAACTGAACGCCATATTAAATTATCGTGGCGGCAGTTTGGATGGTGCAACCATTTACGTTACTTTATTTCCGTGTAACGAATGTGCGAAAGCGATTATTCAGGCGGGTATTAAGCGTGTAGTTTACGACAGCGACAAATATGAGAAGGAGCCAAATACCATTGCTTCCAAGCGCATGCTAAATGCAGCCGGTGTCGAATTGGTAAACTATCAGCATACAAATCGCGAAGTAAAAATAGTGTTATAAACAGACAGGGGTTGAGACAGGTGAGTTTCAACTCCTATTTTTTTGGCACTCAAATATATACCCCCCACGGGGCTTCACCAAATTTGTAAAAACCGATATAATCAAGCAGTATGAGGTAAAATTATGCAGGCAGTTATTGCACAACATTTAACGTATTCCTATCTATCAGAAGAAAATAAAAACCGGGCGATTGACGATGTCTCCTTTCAGGTAAGAGAAGGAGAATTTTTGGCAATTTTAGGTCATAATGGCTGTGGAAAAACCACCCTCGCCCGTCACTTAAATGCTTTACTTTTTCCACAGAAAGGTGAGCTTGTAGTGGCAGGATTAGACGCCTTGGCGAATGCGAATATCTGGAAGATTCGTAAGGCCTGCGGTATGGTATTTCAAAACCCGGACAATCAATTCGTTTCTTCTGTTGTTGACGAAGATCTTTCTTTTGGTCTTCGCAATTTTGGCATAAGTGAAGAAGAGATTCCGGGCAGGGTAAAGTGGGCGTTGGAAACGGTTGGAATGGCAGGATATGAGAAGCAATCCACACATTTTCTTTCCGGTGGACAGAAACAGCGCATTGCAATTGCAGGAGTATTAGCCGTTGAACCGGATATTCTTATTTTTGACGAAGTAACATCCATGCTTGACCCGGAAGGAAGACGAGATGTGCTAAATACAATGGGAAGGCTTCGGGATAATGGGAAAACGATTATCATGATATCACATTATATAGAAGAAGCAGTGATGGCAGATCGCATTGTGTTGCTTCATGACGGGAAGATCCTTGGAATTGGAACGCCGCGTGAGATTCTGCCGGATTTAGAACTGTTAAGCAGGACCGGACTTACACCGCCTATGGCGGTAAAGGCTTACTACGATTTGAAAGAAGCGGGCATAGAACTGTCCGGATGCCCACTTACCAAAGAGGAACTGGTGGAAAAATTATGTCAATTGCGTTAGATACGGTATCTTATACCTATGCGCCAAGGACTCCATATGTCTCGGAAGCGCTTAAAAATATATCAATCACCATCGAAAAGGGTGAGTTTGTGGGGATTATGGGAAAGACCGGCTGTGGGAAATCTACGCTGATTCAACTGATAGCGGGACTTTTGGCTCCGGAAAGCGGAACGATTCTCTTGGACGGTAAAGATATTAATGATAAAAAATATGACCGAAACGAGCTTCGCCGCAAGATTGGTGTAGTTTTTCAATTCCCGGAATGCCAGCTGTTTGAAACTACGGTAGAGAGGGATGTGGCATTCGGTTTGAAACACTTTGGATGGTCAAAGGAAAAAATGCAGTCAGCAGTGGAACATGCATTGACCATTATGGGATTTGATTATGAAAAGGTGAGAGAAAAATCACCACTTGAGTTTTCCGGTGGAGAAAAAAGAAGAATTGCAATAGCCGGAATTCTGGCAGCAGAACCGGAGGTATTGA
>CAMGET010000008.1 GCA_946055175.1 uncultured Roseburia sp. | reverse complement strand
AGTCTCTCCCTCCTGAATAAAACCCTGTTCTACTCCAAGCTCAATGGCGTAATCCACCAGTTCTTCATACTCTTCCTCTGTAATTTTACGGTTCAGTTCCGGAAATGCAGCCACATTTGCAAGCGGTGTAAACTGATTCATGATACTGATATAAATCTGATTTCCGTAAGTTTCATATAAATAGCGAATGACTGCCTTCGAATCTTCCATGCATCCCGGAAGTGTCAAATGCCTTACAATCGTTCCGCGTTTTAGCAGTCCGTCTTCCCCATTTTCATCAAAAACCGGTGCTCCGGTCTGTCTCACCATTTCTTTGATATTTTCTTTTGCTACCTTCGCATAATCTTCTGCATGGGAATATTTCTTTGACAAGGTGCTGTCCATATATTTAAAGTCCGGCAGATAGATGTCAATCAGGCCTTCCAGACTTTTTAGTGCTTCTGTCGTTTCATAGCTTCCCGTATTGTATACAATGGGAAGCTTAAGCCCCTGCTTTTTTGAAAGCAAAAGTGCTTCTCTTATTTGTGGTATAAAATGTCCCGGTGTGACCAGATTAATATTGTTAGCGCCCTGCTGCTGCAGTTCTAAAAAAATTTCTGCCAGCCGCTCGATTGTAATGATTTTTCCAACCGTTCCGTTTGCAATCTGCTCATTCTGGCAAAACACACAGTGCAGACTGCAGCCCGAGAAAAATACGGTTCCCGAGCCTTCTTTCCCGGAAATGCAGGGTTCCTCCCAATAATGAAGCGCTGCGCGCGCCACCTTTAATTCATTCGTCTGCCCGCATACCCCTTTTTCACCGTCTGCGCGGTTTACAGCGCAATTTCGCGGACATAGTGTACACATTTTTTCCATAACTGTTTTCTTTCTATTGCCAATTTCTGCTTTTTTCGCTATATTATGAATTATAATAAAAATACAGAAAAATTAAACTATTTGAGCAAAAATTAAATAAAACTTAAGGAGTTCATTTATGAGTAAAAAGAATATTATCGTCGCCCAGTCAGGCGGACCAACCGTAGCCATCAATGCCAGCCTTGCCGGAGTCATTCGTCAGGCCATGGAATCTGATACCTATGAAACGGTATATGGTTCTATCAATGGTATCTTGGGAATTCTTCATAACAATATGATAGACCTGTCTGCTATGGCAAAAGAAGATGACCGCTTTTTACACCGGCTTGAAACGACACCGGCTATGTTTTTAGGGTCCTGCCGTTACAAGCTTCCGCATTATATTGATGACAATTCTTCTTATGTATACATTTTCAATCAGTTTAAAGAACAAAATATCGGGGCTTTTTTCTATATCGGAGGCAACGATTCCATGGATACCGTCTATAAGCTTTCCGAATACGGTAAAAGCATCGGCAGTGATGTCCGTATCATCGGTATTCCGAAAACTGTTGATAACGACCTTTGTGAGACGGACCACACACCCGGTTTTGGTTCTGCCGCAAAATATATCGCATCCTCTATTTTGGAGATTGCACATGACACCTTTATCTATGCCGTAAAAAGTGTAACCATTATAGAAGTCATGGGACGTGATGCAGGGTGGCTGACCGCAGCTTCTGCATTAGCCAGAAATGAATATAATACTGCTCCGCATCTGATTTATCTTCCGGAGGTTCCTTTCCACACCGAAGATTTCTTATTGGATGTAAAGAGACTTTTATTTGAGCGCAACAATGTTATCGTTGCAGTATCAGAAGGCATCCGTGATATGGATGGCAATTATATCAGTGCTTCCGAAACCAGTGTTGACTCCTTTGGTCACAGTCAGTTAAGCGGTGCCGGAAAGACACTGGAGCATTTAGTAAAAGAAAAACTCGGTGTAAAGGTTCGTTCCATTGAAGTCAATGTCTTGCAGCGCTGTGCTGCCCATCTTGCTTCTCAGACAGACCTCACAGAAGCTGTCGCTTTAGGACGAAAAGCCGTTACCCTTTCCGAAGAAGGCGTTACCGCATCCATGGTTGTCATGGACCGTGTTTCCAATGATCCTTATACCATTGAATACAGGCATGCGGAAATCAAAAATATCGCAAACGAAGCCAAGCCTGTTCCAAAAGAATGGATTAACGATGCCGGAAATGATGTGACACAGGAAATGATTGATTATCTGCTTCCGCTCATTCAGGGCGAATCGGATGTGGAATATAAAAACGGCCTTCCGGTTTACGCAAACGTCAGCCATTTATCTCATTCATAAAGACAGAGGGACGCTTCTTTTGTCACGGATAATCGTGACAAAAGAAGCGTCCCTCTGTCTTTTCTTCGGTTTGGAAGAATTTTCTGGAACCTTTTTACTATAAAATTATAAAGAAAATATTGATTTTTTCTTAAGAGTGGAGTAATATATAGTTAAAAGTGGTAGAAAGTGGTGGAGAATGGTACAAAGTGGTGGATAAGTTCATAACTTTGTGGATAAGCGGATGCCAGATAAAGGCAGGTGATTGTGTCATATGTTTATGGGAGAATACAACCACACAGTAGATGCGAAAGGCAGACTGATAGTTCCGTCAAAATTCCGTGACCAGCTTGGTGACGAATTTGTTGTGACGAAGGGACTGGATGGATGCTTATTTGTGTATACACTGGACGAATGGCACAATATTGAAGAAAAATTCCGCAACATTTCTATGACTTCGAAAGACGCCAGAAAGTTTTCACGTTTCTTCTTTGCAGGTGCAGCAAGCTGTGAAGTGGACAAACAGGGAAGAATTTTATTACCACCTGTTTTACGTGAATACGCAGATTTACAAAAAGATGTAGTATTAGTCGGTGTACTTAGCAGAGTAGAAATCTGGTCTAAGGACAGATGGCTTGAAAATACCTATGATGAAGACGAAATGGATGATATAGCAGAACATATGGCAGAACTGGGATTCAGTATCTAATGTCAGATGGTTTCATTTAGGCTGATAGGGAGAAGAGAAAGAAAATGGAATTTAAACATTATTCCGTACTTTTAAATGAGACAATTGAAAACTTAAATATCAAGCCGGATGGAATTTATGTGGATGGCACACTTGGCGGAGGCGGACATGCTTATCAGGTCGCAAGCAGACTTGGAGAGAAAGGTAGACTTATCGGGATTGACCAGGATAAGGATGCAATCAAAGCGGCAGGTGAGAGATTAGCGGAATTTGGCGATAAAGTGACAATTATTCGCAGCAATTATTCCAATATGAAGGAAGAATTGCACCGGATTGGAATTGAAAAGGTAGATGGAATCGTACTGGATTTAGGGGTATCTTCCTTTCAATTAGATACACCGGAAAGAGGCTTTACTTACCGGGATCCGGATGCACCGCTTGATATGCGGATGGATGACAGACAAAGTCAGACTGCAAGAGATATCGTGAATGGTTACAGTGAAATGGAATTGTACCGCATTATCCGCGATTTCGGAGAAGATAAATTTGCAAAAAATATCGCAAAGCACATTGTTGCAGCACGAGCAAAAAAACTAATCGAGACAGCAGGAGAACTGACGGAGATTATCAGGGCAGCAATTCCCATGAAGGTACAGGTGACAGGCGGACATCCTGCCAAGAGAACCTTTCAGGCGATTCGAATTGAGTTAAATAAAGAGTTGGAAGTATTACAGAACAACTTAGATGATATGATAGATCTTTTGAACCCGGGAGGACGCATTTGTATCATTACCTTCCATTCATTAGAAGACCGTATTGTCAAAACAATTTTTAAAAAGAATGAAAATCCATGTACTTGTCCAAGTGATTTCCCGGTGTGCGTGTGCGGAAAGAAATCAAAGGGCAGCGTGGTTGGCAGAAAACCGATTTTACCGTCACAAGAAGAATTAGAAATGAATTCGCGTTCAAAAAGTGCGAAGCTTAGAGTATTTGAACGTGCTTAAATGAGGAGTGATTGTATTGAGAAGAGAAGTTGAAACAAAAAGATATGATACAGAAGGTAATGCAGCACGTCAGTTGCAGGCTATGCCAGCCATGCCTGATTATCGCGAAGAGCGTAAAAGAAGAGAAGAACAAGAGCGTCAGGATGCCTTAAAGAGAAAGAAAAGAGCGGAACGCAGAGCCAAGGAAAAAGCATTACGAAGCAGCAAAAGATATGTCGTGTTTTTAACAATGGCAGTTATGGTATTTGGTATGTTTGCAGGGGCTTATATTAACATTCAGTCTGATATTACTGCCAGAATGCGTACCATTTCTAATTTAGAGAGCCAGATTGCAGACTTAAAGGCAGAAAATGATGAAGCCTTTAAGCGCATTAATACGGCAGTTGACCTGGATGCGATTAAAAACACAGCAATTAACGAACTGGGCATGTTTTATGCATCTGAAGACCAGATTATTTACTATACCGTAGAAAATGATGATTATATGAATCAGTACATAGAAATACCGGCAGAATAGAGGAGGTAGTATGGCCACCAGAAAGAAGAAAAAGCCAATGCGTCCTTTTAAAAAGCCGATGCAGGTAAAACTAATTGTGGCATTTACAATTGTATCACTGCTGCTGGTAGCGCTATGTGGCAGGTTAATGTACATTTCCTATACCAGCGGAGATAAATATGAAAAAATAGTTCTTTCCCAGCAACAGTATGACAGCCAGACGATACCATATCAGCGGGGCGATATTGTTGATACAAAGGGAACAGTTTTGGCAACCAGTATTGCAGTTTATAATGTGATACTGGATTGTTCTATTTTGACCAGTGATGAATCTTATCTTGCACCCACGGTTGCTGCACTTGTAGAATGTTTTCCGGAGTATGTGACGAGTGAACAGATTTATACATATGCAAGAGAGAAATCGGATAGTCGATATATTATACTGGCAAAACGACTTTCCTATGACACAATTCAGAAATTTGTTGAAATTCAGGAAGCAGTAGACGAAAAAGGGAAGAAGCTAAATCCGAATGTAAAAGGCGTCTGGTTTGAAAAGGAGTATCAACGTCAGTATCCATATGGTACACTGGCCAGTTCTGTAATTGGTTTCACAGCGGCAGGAAATATCGGTGTTAATGGACTGGAAAATTATTATAATAGTACCTTAAACGGTATTAACGGCCGTGAATATGGCTATCTGAATTCAGATAGTAATTTTGAAAAAACAATCAAAGACGCGATTGATGGGAATACACTGGTAACAACATTGGATGCAACAATTCAGACGGTTGTAGAAAAGAAAATAGAAGAATTTAATGAAGCATATAAAAATAATTATCGGACAGGTGAAGCAGGCGCAAAGCATGTTGCGGTCATTGTTATGAATCCAAATAATGGTAATATTCTGGCAATGGCAAATTATCCGAATTATGATTTGAATAATCCGAGAGATTTGAGTGCTTACTATTCAGAAGCAGAAATCGCCCAGATGGATGAAGATACGAAATTGGAAAAGCTAAATGAGTTGTGGCAGAATTTCTGTGTGTATTACACCTATGAGCCGGGTTCTACTTCGAAGGCATTTACGATTGCTGCAGGACTTGAGACCGGTACTGTGAACGAGTCGGATACTTATGTATGTGATGGGTACGAGATGATACCCGGATATTCAAGTCCAATCAAATGTGTGAAAAGGTCCGGACATGGTGTTGAGACGGTAAAGGATGCACTTATGGATTCCTGTAATGATGCATTAATGCAGATGTCTTATCGAATCGGTGTGGAAAATTTTACCACCTATCAGCAGATTTTTGGATTCGGACAAAAGACAAATATTGATTTGCCGGGAGAAGCAAGAACGGATTCTCTCATTTATACCGTAGATACTATGAAAAAAATTGACCTTGCTACCAATGCATTTGGCCAGAACTATAACTGCACCATGATTCAGATGGCAACGGCATTTTCGTCATTAGTGAATGGTGGACATTTGTATCAGCCAAGAATGGTACAGGCAATTGCGGATGAAAACGGAAATATAATAGAAGAAATAACCCCAACTCTGTTACGGGAGACTGTCTCAAAGAGTACCAGCAATACCTTAAAAGATTATCTTTATGCAACGGTTTCGGAAGGTACTGGTAAAACAGCAAAAGTAGATGGTTATTCACTTGGGGGAAAAACAGGAACAGCCCAAAAGCTTCCGCGTGGTTCAGGCAATTATCTGGTATCTTTTATTGGATTTGCTCCGGTAGAAGATCCGCAGCTGGTTATTTATTGCATTGTTGATGAACCGAATACGGATGATCAGCCACATAGTACTTTTGCACAGAACATTGTTCGTGAGATTTTAGAAGAAATATTGCCATATATGAATATTTACCCGGATGAAGCGACTACCGGTCTTCACGCCGGATGGGATATTACAGGAAAAGATACCGGTTCTGTTGCTACCACAGATATCGTGACAGGCAATGCAGAATTACCGGAAGAAGAACCGGAAAACATTCCGGATACCATTACTGATTTAATAGGTGCATCAGGTAATGCCAACTAACATAACCTCATAAAAGTTTTCATAAAATTTTATGAAAACTTTTATGGGGTTTTTCTTTATGTTACGAAATAAAACATATAACAGAAAAAAGATTACAATCATGTTTTTTGCGGTATTTTTTATGATGATGTTCTTAATCGGGAGGTTAGTGTATCTGATGGTTTTCTGCTCGGAATATTATGGACAGAAGGCAGAAGATTTGCATGAAAGGGAACGTGACATCAAGGCTGCAAGAGGTAAAATACTGGATTGCAATGGGACAGTTCTGGCAACAAACCGTTCTGTCTGTACCATATCCGTGATTCATAATCAGATTGACGATCCGGAAGCGGTCATTTCTATGTTGGTAAAGGAATTGGAACTATCAGAAGAAACGGTCAGAAAACGGGTAGAGAAAGTCAGCTCTATCGAGCGGATAAAGACGAATGTGGATAAAGAAGTGGGGGATAAGATTCGTGCATATGGCCTTTCGGGAGTAAAGGTGGATGAGGATTATAAGCGGTATTATCCGTATGATACGTTAGCTTCAACGGTATTGGGATTTACGGGAGCAGATAATCAGGGAATTGTCGGACTGGAAGTGGCTTATGACAGCTATATGCAAGGTACAAATGGTAAGATACTGACTTTAACGGATGCAAGGGGAATTGAGATTGAAAATGCCGGAGAAAGCAGACTTGAGCCTGTTAATGGAAATGATTTGGTGATTTCACTGGATTACAATATCCAGATGTACTGTGAGCAGGCAGCAGAGAAAACTTATATAAAAAAATCTGCAGACCGGGTTTCTGTGATTGTAATGAATCCTCAGAATGGGGAACTGCTTGCAATGGTAAATTATCCAGAATTCAATTTAAATGATCCCTTTACTTTGACGATTCCAGACGAAGAAGCAGCGATGCTTTCTGCAGAAGAAAAGCAGAATGCTTTAAATCAGATGTGGCGAAATCCCTGCATCAGTGATACTTATGAACCGGGATCGACATTTAAAATCATAACAGCGGCAGCTGCGTTAGAAGAAAAAGTAGTGGATTTGGATGATGCATTTTACTGTCCGGGTTACAAAATTGTAGAGGACAGACGTATCCGTTGCGCAAGGACCACGGGGCATGGGGCAGAAACCTTTGTAACCGGAATTATGAACTCCTGTAAGCAGGAGTTTATAGTTCCGGTTTTTTGCGATTATAAAAAGATATATGGCAACGTGTTCTAATTGGAAAAATATGGACATACAATGAAACATCAGAAAAGCTTAAGGAGGGCTTTATACATGGGAAAATATGTAATGGCGCTGGACGCGGGAACGACCAGCAACCGATGTATTTTGTTTAATGAGAAGGGGGCAATGGTAAGCGTTGCACAAAAGGAATTTACGCAGTATTTTCCAAAACCCGGATGGGTAGAGCATGATGCAGAAGAAATCTGGTCTACGCAGTTAGCGGTCGCTAAGGAAGCGATGGCAAATGTGGGAGCTACAGCAGCGGATATTGCGGCCATCGGAATTACTAACCAGCGTGAAACGGCTATTGTCTGGGATAAAGAGACAGGTAAGCCGATTCACCATGCAATCGTATGGCAGTGTCGTAGGACGTCGGCATATTGTGATTCGCTAAAGGAAAAAGGACTGACAGACAGTTTCCGGCAGAAAACGGGATTGGTTATTGATGCTTATTTTTCAGGAACAAAGGTAAAATGGCTACTTGACCATGTAGAGGGAGCCAGAGAAAGAGCGGAGCGTGGAGAATTACTGTTTGGTACCGTAGAGACGTGGTTAATATGGAAATTGACAAAGGGTGCCGCACATGTGACGGATTATTCCAATGCTTCCAGAACCATGCTGTTTAATATTAATACTTTGGAATGGGATAAAGACATTCTTGCAGAATTAGGAATTCCGGAATCTATGCTACCGGAAGCAAAACCATCCAGCTGCATCTATGGGTATGCGGACCCGTCTTATTTTGGCGCGGCAATTCCGATTGCCGGAGCTGCAGGAGACCAACAGGCAGCACTATTCGGGCAGACCTGTTTTAAACCCGGCGAGGCAAAAAATACTTATGGTACAGGATGTTTCCTTTTGATGAATACGGGAGAAAAACCGGTATTTTCCAATAACGGACTGGTGACCACCATTGCATGGGGACTTGACGGAAAAGTGAATTATGCTTTAGAAGGTTCTATTTTTGTGGCCGGAGCTGCAATTCAGTGGCTGCGTGATGAAATGCGTCTTGTAGACAGTTCTGCGGATTCAGAGTACATGGCAAAGAAGGTAAAGGACACAAATGGATGTTATGTCGTTCCTGCATTTACCGGTTTGGGAGCACCGCATTGGGATCAATACGCAAGAGGTACCATTGTAGGCATTACAAGAGGTGTGAATAAATATCATATCATTCGCGCAACCTTAGAATCTCTGGCTTATCAGGTAAATGATGTATTACAGGCCATGCGTGCAGATTCCGGCATTGAACTGGAAGCATTAAAGGTTGATGGCGGTGCGAGCGCGAATAATTTATTGATGCAGATGCAGGCAGATATCAGTAATGCTCCGGTAAACCGGCCAATGTGCGTTGAAACAACCGCTATGGGTGCAGCTTACCTGGCAGGTCTTGCAGTAGGATATTGGAACAGCAAAGAGGATGTAATCAAAAATTCCGCAATCGAGCGCACATTTTATCCTGAGATTTCAGAAGAAGAGAGAAAAAAGAAGGTAAGTGGCTGGAGCAAGGCTGTAACATATTCCTTTGGATGGGCAAAGGAAGATTAAAAAGAAAATGGGGGTATGTAAATGTTACCATATATAGCAGAGTTTCTTGGAACCATGTTATTGATTTTATTAGGAGACGGTGTTGTTGCAAATGTTACATTAAATAAATCTGGAATGAAAGGCGCAGGATCAATTCAGATTACGCTTGCATGGGGTCTTGCGGTTATGCTTCCGGCGTTTATCTTTGGCGTGGCATCAGGCGCACATTTTAATCCGGCACTTACCATTGCCTTAGCAGCAGACGGAAGTATTTCCTGGAGTGTAGTACCGGGTTATATTATAGCTCAGTTTGCAGGTGCTTTTGTGGGTGCTGTACTGGTATACCTGCTGTTTAAAGCGCAATTTGATGCGACAGAAGATGCAGGCACAAAACTTGGCGTTTTTTCTACCAGCCCGTCTGTACCAAATACAGCATTAAATCTCTTAAGCGAAATCATTGGAACTTTCGTTTTGGTGTTTGCGATTAAGGGAATTCCGACAGGCGTACCGGTTGGCGTAAGTAATCTTTTAGTATTTGGTATTATCGTTTCCATTGGTATGTCTTTGGGCGGGCTTACCGGATATGCGATTAACCCGGCGAGAGACTTGGGACCAAGACTTGCCCATGCAATACTTCCGATAAAGAAAAAAGGCTCATCAAATTGGGGATATGGATTGATTACCTTATTCGGCCCGATCATTGGGGCTTTACTTGCAGTCGGTTTGTATGGTATAATACCTTGGTAAACAGTGATACATAAGAACTGAATAAGTAAATTGCAGAGATGAGAGAAGCAATATCATATCCGAAGAATAACTTGGGGTTTGATTTTGTTTCTCTTTTTTTACAAAATGGTATTAACAGGAAAGGTAGGGTAAAAACATGTATGATGTAGTGATTATTGGAGCTGGTGTATCAGGAAGTGCGACAGCACGTGAACTTTCTCGCTATAAGTTAAATATATGTGTAGTGGAGAAGGAAGAGGATGTCTGCTGTGGCACTTCAAAAGCAAACAGCGCCATTGTTCATGCCGGTTTTGATGCGGCAAATGGTTCCCTTATGGCAAAACTGAATGTGGAAGGCAATCAAATGATGGAACAACTTTCAAAGGAACTGGATTTCCCGTTTCAAAAGAATGGTTCCCTTGTTGTCTGCTTAAATGAGGCTGACAGACCGAATTTAGAGGCTTTGCATGAGCGTGGGATAAAAAATGGGGTAAAGGAGCTTCGTATCATAGAACGTGATGAATTAAAAGCGTTAGAGCCAAATATCGCTGACGAGGCAGTAGCAGCGTTATATGCGCCGACAGGCGGAATTGTATGTCCGTTTGGAATGAATATTGCTTTTGCGGAAAATGCAGCTGTAAATGGTGTTGCCTTCCGGTTTGATACGGAGGTAACCGGTTTTGAAAAAAATGAGGACAACTGGGTAGTCAAAACAACAAAAGGAGATTTTGAAACCAGATATGTGGTAAATGCAGCCGGCGTGTATGCAGATGTGTTCCATAACATGGTAAGTGATAAGAAAATCCATATCACACCGAGAAGAGGTGATTATTGCTTATTAGACCGCACTACGGGCGGCTTTGTATCACATACTATCTTCCAACTTCCGGGAAAATTCGGAAAAGGTGTCTTAGTAACACCAACGGTACATGGAAATACTTTAGTAGGGCCGACTGCAATTGATATTGATGACAAGGAAGGCGTTAATACGACACAGGAAGGCATTGACGAGTTGATTGCAAAGGCCGGAACTACGGTAAAAGGGCTTCCAATCCGTCAGGTAATTACTTCTTTTGCAGGCTTACGAGCGCATGAAGATGGGCACGAGTTTTTGATTGGGGAATTAGAGGATGCGAAAGGCTTTATTGACTGCGCCGGAATTGAATCTCCGGGACTTACAAGTGCACCTGCTGTCGGTAAAATGGTGGCAGGTATCATCAGAGATTTGACGGATGCGAAGGAAAAAGAAGATTTTATTGCTACCAGAAAAGGTATTTTAAATCCAAAGACTTTAAGCAAAGAAGCGTATGCGGCATTAATTAAGGAAAAACCGGAGTATGCAAATGTCATTTGCCGTTGTGAGACGATTACGGAAGGGGAAATCATAGATGCCATCCGTCGACCTCTTGGTGCCAAATCTTTAGACGGTGTAAAACGAAGAACCAGAGCGGGAATGGGCCGTTGCCAGTCAGGCTTCTGTTCGCCAAGAACCATCGAGATTTTAGCAAGAGAGCGCGGTGTAGACCCGTCTGAGATTACAAAATCAGGCGGCAATTCCAAGATTATTGTAGGTACAAACAAGGATAGATTATAAAAGCAGCCGAATGGAGGGAAAGTTATGTTGAATTATGATATTGTAATTGTAGGCGGCGGTCCTGCAGGTTTGGCTGCAGCAATCTCTGCAAAGAAACATGGTGTAGAACGTATTTTAGTATTAGAGCGTGATAAAGAACTGGGTGGAATTTTAAATCAGTGTATCCACAATGGTTTTGGGTTACATACGTTTAAAGAGGAATTGACCGGACCTGAATATGCAGGCAGATTTATCGATCAGTTATTGGAAGCAAAGATTGAGTACAAGTTAAATACCATGGTACTTCATATATCTAAGGATAAAATCATTACAGCAATGAATCGAGAAGAAGGTATCTTAGAGATTCAGGCAAAAGCAGTGATTCTTGCCATGGGCTGCAGAGAGCGTTCCAGAGGTGCCCTAAATATTCCTGGTTATCGTCCGGCAGGTATTTATTCTGCGGGAACCGCGCAGCGTCTGGTTAATATGGAAGGTTATCTGCCGGGGCGTGAGGTGGTGATTTTAGGTTCCGGTGATATCGGCTTAATTATGGCACGCCGCATGACCTTAGAGGGTGCAAAAGTAAAAGTGGTAGCAGAACTTTTACCATATTCAGGCGGGTTAAAGCGAAATATTGTGCAGTGCCTGAATGATTTTGATATTCCGTTGAAGTTGAGCCATACGGTAGTAGACATTAAGGGAAAAGAACGGGTAGAAGGAGTCACTCTTGCACAGGTTGATGAAAACCGCAGACCGATTCCGGGTACGGAAGAATTTTATTCCTGTGATACGCTGTTATTATCCTGCGGCCTGATTCCTGAAAATGAACTTTCCAGAGAACTCGGGATAGAAATGAGCCCGGTTACTTCCGGTCCTCTTGTTAATGAGTCCTTAGAAACCAATATTGAGGGTGTGTTTGCTTGCGGGAATGTGCTTCATGTGCATGATTTGGTGGACTTTGTATCACAGGAAGCAGAGGCTGCCGGAAAGCACGCGGCAGAGTATGTATTAGAAGGGGAAAAAGCTGTCGGCAGAGAGATTTCGATTATTGCAACCGACGGAGTCAGATATACGGTTCCAAAGACCATCAACCCGGTGCGTATGGAAGAAGAACATGTGATCCGTTTCCGTGTAGGGGATGTTTATAAAAACTGTTATGTATCCGTATATTTTGGCACGGAACGCATCATTCACAGAAAACGTCCGATTGTGGCACCGGGTGAAATGGAACAGGTGGTACTAAAAAAAGCACAACTGTTGGAGTATGATTCTATCGATACAATTACAGTAAAGTTGGAAATGGAGTAGCAACATTTTATCGGAAAGGTGGGAAAGTAATGGGAAAAAGAGAATTAATCTGTATCGGCTGTCCGATGGGATGTGCACTTACAGTAGAATTAGAAGGCAATGAAGTCATATCTGTCATAGGAAATACTTGCAAGCGTGGCGACGATTATGCAAGAAAAGAAGTGACGAATCCGACCCGTATTGTTACAAGTACGGTTAAAGTAGCTAATGGCGTATTGGCAGCTGTATCTGTGAAAACAGAAAAAGATATTCCGAAAGGGAGAATCTTTGACTGTGTAAGGGCATTAAAGGACGTTACGGTTACTGCACCGGTTCATATTGGTGATGTAATTATGAAGGACGTTGCAGGAACCGGAGTGAATGTGATTGCGACGAAGGATGTAGATATTTAGCTCACTAAATTATTTTGGCATAAAGTAATTGCACAATAAGAAAGAGTATCCCTTAT
>CAMGET010000007.1 GCA_946055175.1 uncultured Roseburia sp. | reverse complement strand
AACATTTTGGGCTAATGGATAACCCGACGTATGTAAAAAATACATATAGAAAGCTACAACTTTATACAGAAAATCAAATTATCCCGTCCGTCAATCTTATTACTACCTACGAAACAAAAGAATGTCCATTAGGTTTCGAACAGGTTGAAATGTTGATAAACTTTTATTTTTTATAGATGCTAAAAACAGGGCAATAGTCGGAAATATAAAAATATGGTGGAAAAAGAAAAAGTGCTTGCTATAATAGGAAGTAATAGGAAGAAGTTCAAAGGGTAGTTGTATAAGAAGGAGATAGGAAGTAAAAATGATAGAAGCTATCGTAAATAACCAGAGAGACTTTTTTTGCACCCATGCCACCTTGGATGTGGAATTACGTATCAAATATTTAAAAAAATTGCAGGCAGCGATTACCGGTCACGAGCAGGAAATTTTGGAAGCATTAAAAGCGGACCTGGGTAAGTGCGATATGGAAGGCTACATGTGCGAGGTCGGTTTGACGTTAGCGGAACTAAGCTGTCAGCTTAAGCATATCCGCAAATGGACAAAGAAAAAACACTATAAGACCGAGCTTACAAATGCAATCGCAAAAAGCTATTCCATAAGAGAGCCGTATGGTGTCGTGCTTGTGATGTCACCGTGGAATTATCCGTTTATGCTGACCATGGAGCCGTTAATCGGGGCCCTTGCAGCAGGAAATACCTGTGTGGTAAAACCATCGGCTTATGCACCGGCTACTTCGCAGGTGATTGCAGATATCATAAGCGAGACGTTCCCGCCTGAGTATGTGATTACGGTGCAGGGCGGCAGGGAAGAAAATGCGGCGCTTTTAGAGCAGCGGTTTGACTACATTTTCTTCACCGGAGGCGTGACAGTCGGAAAGATGGTAATGGAAAAAGCAGCGGCACATCTGACGCCGGTTACCTTAGAGCTTGGTGGAAAGAGCCCTTGCGTGGTTACAAAGGATGCGAATTTAAAAATTGCAGCAAAACGAATCGCGTTTGGAAAGTATCTTAATTGTGGACAAACCTGCGTGGCACCGGACTATTTATTGATAGATGAACAGATTCGGGATGAGTTTGTGGATTTATTAAAAAAAGAAATCATTTCGATGTACACCAAAGAACCATTAACCAATCCGGATTACGGAAAAATTGTTAATAAAAAGCACTTTGAGCGCCTAAAAGGCTTAATGAAGGACGAAAAAATTGCTTTTGGCGGAGAAGTAAACGAGGATACGTTGCAGATTGCACCGACAGTTCTGATTGATGTAACGGCAGAAGACGCTGTTATGCAGGAAGAAATTTTTGGACCGATTCTCCCGGTTCTGACATATAAGAATCAGGAAGAGGCAGAAGCATTTATTTTAGAAAGGGAAAAACCACTGGCATTTTATCTGTTTACAGAAGACAAAGAGACACAGAAACGCTTTATGAATCATATTTCGTTTGGTGGTGGATGTATCAACGATACGATAATGCATCTGACTTCCGGTGAGATGGGATTTGGCGGTGTAGGAAACAGCGGGATGGGTTCTTATCATGGAAGGAAGAGTTTTGAGTGCTTTACACATGAGAAAAGCATTTTGGATAAGGCGACCTGGATAGATGTGCCGCTACGCTATCAGCCACACAAGGAAAATAAGTGGAAACTGATAAAAAAGCTATTAAAATAAATGATTGGGGAATCGTGTCATGAATGAACAAAAGACAAAAAACGGAATCTTAGAAGGGGTCATCTGGAAACAGCTGTTACTCTTTTTCTTCCCGATTATGATAGGCTCATTTTTTCAGCAACTTTATAATACCGTGGATGCACTGGTATTAGGAAGAGCGGTAGGAAAAGAGGCGTTGGCAGCAGTTGGCGGTTCTGCAGCGTTAATCACCGGATTAATCATAAACTTTTTTATGGGACTGACTTCAGGTGCCGGAATTATTGCATCCCAGATGTTAGGTGCGGGGAAAAAAGAGGAATTGAATAAAGCTATTCATACCATTTATGCATTTTCCATTATGGGAAGTATCTTTTTTGCGATTGTGGGGATTGTAGTGTCCCCGGCATTGTTAGAGCTGATGAATACGGCGCCGGAGTTGATGGAAGACTCCGTTTTATATCTGCGGATTTATTTTGGAGGAATTATTTTTGTATTTCTTTATAATACCGGATCCGGTATTTTGCGGGCACTTGGTGATTCAAAGCGACCACTTTATTATCTGATGGTCTGCTGCGTTTTGAATGTGGTATTGGATCTCGTGATGGTAATGGGATTTAGGCTTGGTGTGGCAGGTGTAGCGATAGCTACAGTAATTGCGCAGGCAGTAAGTACGGTACTTGTAACGCAGGCGTTAATTCGGGAAAAAGATTTGTGCCGGTTTTCTCTGCGCGAGATGCGGATAGATTTTCACATGTTAAAATCTGAACTCTTTTTAGGTTTGCCGAGCGGAATCCAGTTTTCTATGTATAATATCTCTAATATGATTGTGCAGTCAGCCATTAATAGCTTTGGAACCAACACCACTGCGGCATGGGCGGCTTATGGAAAACTGGATGCGATTTACTGGATGATTAGCGGTGCGCTTGGAATTTCAATCACCACATTTGTGGGACAAAATTATGGCGCAGGTAAAATGGACCGGGTAAAAAAGAGCGTTCGAATCTGTTTATGGATGGACATTGTGGTTTCTGTAGTGATGGCAGCTTTATTGATTGCAGCAAGAAAGCCATTGTTTGGAATTTTCTGCAGCGATGCTGCAGTCATAGAAACAGGTGCAAAAATGTTAGTTGTAATTGCACCATTTTATTTCCTGTTTGCTTTTACGGAAATCTATTCCGGCGCGCTGCGCGGTATGGGTGATGTGATTGTACCGATGCTGATTACGACCGTAGGCGTATGCGCAATTCGGGTATTTTGGATTGCGGTAATTGCAGGAATGTATCCGACGATGGAGGTTGTCATTTTCAATTATCCGGTTACCTGGATTTTGTCGGCGGTGCTGTTTTTTGTATATTATCTGTACCGAACAAAAAAGCTGAAATGTACATTTAAAAACATAGCAGCATTGGGAATATTTGCGATTTTATTGTCTGGCTGTGGGACAGTGGTGGTAGATAGAAATGATAGTGAGTTTGGTACAGAAAGCGTAGCCGTGACAGAACAGACGATAGAGGATGACATAACGGAAAATACAGAGCTGATAGTAGAGACCGAACCAGAACCGGAAATTACAGGGGCTTATGACTTCACCATCTGCTTTGCCGGCGACATCAGTTTAGATGAAAATGCTGTGACAACAGCACAGCTTAATGCGTCAGATGGAGATCTTTCAAAATGCATTTCACCGGAACTGCTTAATATCATGCAGAGCGCGGACTTGATGTGCCTGAACAATGAATTTACTTATAGTACAAATGGTTCGCCAATGGAAGGAAAAATGTATACGTTCCGTGCAAATCCAAAGCGTGTCAGTGTATTGCAGGAGATGGGCGTAGACCTTGTTACTTTGGCAAATAATCATGTATACGACTATGGAAAGCAGGCACTGTTGGACACTTTTGATATTTTGGAAGGCGCAGGCATTACATATTTTGGCGCAGGTCGTAATTTGGAAGAAGCGATGGCTCCGGTGTATGTTACACTGGATGATAAAACAGTAGCGTTTGTCGGTGCTTCCCGTGCGGAAAAGAATAAGATGACACCGCAGGCGACAGAGACAGAACCGGGAATTCTTCGTTGCTATGATACAGAGCTGTTTTTAGAGTGTATTCGTGAGGCAGATGCAAATGCAGATTTTGTCATTGCCATGGTTCATTGGGGAACAGAATATAGCTATGACTTGGAAAAGGTTCAGCTGAGTACCGGAAAAGAGTATCTGGACGCAGGTGCCGATGTGATTATCGGAGCCCATTCTCACTGTCTGCAAGGAATGGAATATTACGATGGAAAACCGATTGTATATAGTCTCGGAAACTACTGGTTTAATGATAAAACATTAGATTCGATGCTGGTGGAGCTGCATTTTTCCGGAAATGACAACGAGGATTGTCTGGAGGTAAAAATGATACCAGCCATTCAGACAAATGCCACGACAAACTGGGTGGACGAAAGCGAAAAGCAGAGAATCTATGAATTTATGGAAAGTATTTCGATAAATATAGAAATCGATGAGGACGGAATTGTAAGAGAAAAAGCAGGTTTACAAGAAACAGAAGAATAGAAAAAGAACCGGAGCATGTTACGAAAATCTATAACAGGCCCCGGTTTTTGCATCTTTGTGTACAAATGACGAATACTATCGGTAAAACAGCATACTATCCTTTTCCATACGGTCACAATATTTCTGGTCATACAGATATTCCAGACAGGAAAATGTTCTGGACAGAATGGACTTCATCTTGAGAAAGCCATTCACATCTGTTGGAAGGTTGTAAACGCCGTAAATACGGAACGCAACCTCCTGTACCGTTACCGCTTCGGCACTATTCATCAAAAGATGTTGAATTTCAAGCAGCTTTTTGCGATAGGCGGCTGTGATATTCGAAGCCAATGGCGATGGATTTTTAAAACTGTCACCATGAGCAGGAAATATGGTACAGGTATGATACTGTATTTTAAACTGATCTAAGGATTTAAAATAATAATCCAGAAGATGTTCGTTTATATAGCTTGTACCGACAACCGGCATGGTGTTTGCAAGAACATGGTCAGCGGAAAATACAATCTGATGCCGCTGATCATATAAGCCCAGTTGTCCTAAGGTATGTCCTGCCAGAGAAATCACCTGAAACGTGTATTCGCCATAGGAAAGCAACTGTCCACGTCCAATCGGGGTATATGGAAAAGTAACTGTTTTCATGGCAGACTCATCGGTATTTTGATAATATACATTAAATTCTTTAAAGCAGTTCCAAAGAGCCGGAGTACGTTCTGCGGTAACTCCTACTCGGTTTAATACCTTCTCTTGTTCTTCCATAGACTTAGCGCCCTGACTGTAATAAAGGCAGTCATATGGGTGGCGGTCTTCAACCGGGTTCATATAAATGGTTGCGCCCTGTGCGGAACAGTAGGATGCTAAACCCGTATGGTCATGGTGCTTGTGTGTCAGAAAAATATCCAAATCCTGATATGCAATGTGTAATTCCCCTAATACCTGATTCAGTATTTCCTTGTTTTCATCTGATTGAAAACAAGTGTCGATAAGCAGGCTCCGTTGACCGCTGTTCCCGGCAACCAGAAAGATACGAATTTCGTGGTTGTCCTGAAAAAGCTTAATCTCGTAAATACCGGGAAGCCGCTCTGTTATTTGTTTTTGCATTACTTCATCCCCTATACATCATTATAAGGTGATTATATCAAAAGTAAGCACATTATTCCAGTTTTTTCTTTAAAGCAAAGGATGATTTGCTCTTGCTTTTAAGCGCTCAAAACGACGGTCTACTTCTGCCTGAATCTCTGCTGCTATGGAAGCATACTCTGCTTTGGCCAGGTGCTTGGTCCGTCCCATCATGGCAAGCCAGTCCGTAACAGGAATCTTTTTGTTTTTTACAGACGGGTCATAGTTTAGGGTCGTAATCCCCTGCTCTACTTCATAGAGAGGGAAATAGCAGCAGTCTACCGCGGCAGCAATCACGTTACGCTCCAGGTTTGGCTTGTCGCTCCAGTTTAAAGGACAGGCGGAGAGTGCCTTGATATAGGCAGTTCCGAAGTCTCTCGAATACGCAGCGGCTTTTGCAGCCTTTTTAATAAAGTCAGCAGGGTTAGATTCTGCCACAGTAGCAACGTAAGGGATGTGAGTGGCTGCCATGATTTCAGGTGTATCCTTATGAAAAAATGTCTTGCCATACTGAGCCTTTCCAAGGTGGGAAGTGGAACTTCGCGCACCTAAAGGAGTAGAATAAGATAGCTGATAACCGGTATTCATATAGCCGCCGTTATCGTATTCAAATAAAATGACATGCTGGCTTCGAAGGGCAGTACCGATAGCAGAACCCATTCCGATATCCATACCGCCGTCACCGCTAATCATCAGAAATGTAATATCGCCTTCCGGATATTCGCCACGTCGTTTCAGCTCGTTGTATACAGCTTCCACACCGCTTAAGGTAGCGGCGCCATTTTGAAAAAGATTGTGGATATAGGGAATGCGAAAGGCTGTTTTCGGATAACCGGTCGTGATAATCATACCACAGCCCGTCTGAAATAAAACCACAACATTTCCTTCAATCCCCTTTAATAATAGATTTAAGTTCACAGGGATACCGCAGCCGGGGCAGGCGCCATGTCCCGGGGCAATACGTATTGGCATTGCAGTGGTATCGGCAAGTTTGCCGCCTGTGACAATCATCTTTTTTGCTTCGCCATCATAATTGCAGACCGTAATACCGGGTGATTGTTCTTCCTCAGTAAGCGGAGCGAAATACGTTGGCTGTTTTTCCCCGTCCGACCCTTCTGTGATACCGTAGTAGGCAAAGACAGCAGCCCGCGGGAGCAAGGCATCTTTTACCATCGCGATAATATCTTCTACAAAGAAATCCTTGCCGCCCAGTCCATAAATTCGTGTCAATACATGAGCACGGGTTTTGCGGTAAATAGCAGAACGGACCTCGATGGATAAGTTGCCACCCTCTGCGCCATAACTGTCCTGGCGGTCGCAGACAATAATAATTTTCGCAGAAGGGAAATAATTAATCAGGGTTTTCGGGAAAGGTCGTAAGGCAGTTAAGGTTACGGCACCGGCTTTGATGTCTTCCTCGCGAAGGAGGTCCACAGCTTCTTTTGCTGTGTTAAAGGCAGAGCCCAAAAGGACCAGAATGACTTCTGCATCCTCCTGTTTATAGCCTTCGATTGGAGCATAGGCTCGACCGGATAACGCAGCATACTCTGCGAAAAGAGAAGGAAGAATGTTTCGTGCGGTATCCATGGCAAGGTGCAGCTGATAGCGGTTGTTCATCACATCCGGTTCATTCATATAGGAGCCAATAGTAATCGGTTCCTCTAAATTCAACAGAGAATAAGCGGCATGTTTTTCACCAATAAACGTCTGCACAACAGTGTCCTCTTCAAAAACCTCGCATTTTTGCTTCTGGTGGCTGGTAAAAAAACCGTCAAATGCAATTGCTACCGGGAGATTCACTTTTTCAGCCAGCTTCAGGCCTAAGATATTAAAGTCATAAACCATTTGTGGTGTATATGCAAACAAAATAATCCAGCCTGCATTCAAAAGATACATAATGTCGCTATGGTCACCTTTGATACAAAGAGGGCCCGATACGGTTCGGCATGCCACATTCATTACCATAGGAAAACGTGTGCCGGACTGCACCGGAAATTGTTCCAATGCGTAAAGCAGTCCATTCGCACTGGTGGCATTAAACACACGTCCGCCGGCAGCAGAAGCGCCATAGCAGATGCCTGCTGCGCTATGCTCTCCTTCCGCAGCAATGAGCACAGTATCGCAAAGACCTTCCGCCCGCATGCTGTCTAAGTTTTCTGCAATTTGTGTGGAGGGAGTAATCGGGTAATATCCCATTACATGATAATTAATCTGCTTAGCAGCATAAGCAGCCAGCTCGTTTCCGCTTTCGTAGAGTATTTTCTGTTTTTCCATGGCAATAAAACCTTTCTGTTTATAGTGGAATTTGCATCTAGAGGACACCGCCGCCGACTTGTTTTTCCGTTAAATAGGACTCGCCTGTGATAGAGGCATCTGCTCCGTGTTCTGTATAAGAAAATTGGGAAGTAAGCAGGTCCTTGTTCGGCTGATCGTAAGGTTTTTTGGGATAATCCTTTTCCAAAGCCGTAACCAGAGCATTGGTTGGACAGACTTCCACGCAGCGCAGACAGCCTTTGCAATGGGTATAGTCCGGTCCCATATTTACCATACAGTTCCGGTCTTTATAAGTACCCGGCAGAAATTGAAAGACAAAATCCGGACAGGCAGAATCACAAAGACCGCAGTTAATACAACGGTCTTTGATAAAAAGCGGGATGTAGCCTTCACGGGAAGCGGAAAGGTCATTGGATACCGTGCTTCCGATACGCGGATTGATACCGCCGATTGGCGCATTCTTGTATCCCCAGGTAAACGGCGGTTTGTTATCAGTATTTATGTCAGAATTTACGGCAGCAGCATCCGGAGAACAGATAAACGGCGCCTGTTTTCTAATGTGTTCATAGCCCCTGTGTAGCCCATTCAAATTTGCCTCGATGAGCTGGGGGTATTTTTTCCCAACAGTGTTTTTGCAAAGCTGTTCCGCCATTTCTAATGGCACAAACCCAAGTGCCGCGGTAAGAGCGCCAAGCATAACCATGTTAATACGGGATTTTTCCGCCATCGCAATTTCTAAGGCAGGAATGCAAAAAAGCGTTCCGCGGGAAATATGATAGGTTTTAGCAGCATTTTCCGATGAAAGATTTGTGTGTAATACGATGCAGGTGTGTTCTGTCGCATCCGCCAGTAAAGGATAGTTCTTTAACAGAGCCTCGTGAAAAATACCCAGCATATCCGGCTTCACAACTGGAGAACACAGGCGCAAAAATTTATCCGGAGAACACCAGCGGATATGTGATTTAACAGGAGAACCACGTTTCTCTGAACCATAGCTGGAAAAGCTTAAAGCATTCAGCTTTAAGTAAAGAGCGCCCAACTCGCCTAGCATTTTTCCGCAGAGATTTGCACCGAGTCCGCCGATGCTCTCCAGACGTATTTCAAAATAACCGCTTTCTTTTGTAATCGGAAGTGTAAAATTTAAGGACATAGGAACCTCTTTCTAAAACTTTTTATTGATAGTATTTGCTTCAGGGGGTAAAATATTCGTGGTTTTAGGAGTTTTCTTAACGGAGGATTCACATTGTAATGAAAGAAAAAATGATTCATTTTATAAAACAAGAGACCGTGTTAGTAGTGGCAGTACTTTTAGCAGCCTTGTCTGCTCTGTTTGTGATACCGTCTAAAGAGTATCTTTCCTATATTGACTGGCGTGTGCTTGGGATTCTGCTTAGTCTTATGATTATCATGTCAGGATTAAAAAAGACGGGCTTGTTTGATACGATTGGAAGTAGTCTTTTGGAAAAGACCAAAAACACCAGACAGTTGGCTCTGATGCTTGTGTTCTTATGCTTTTTCTTAAGTATGTTGATTACAAATGACGTTGCACTTTTCACATTTGTGCCCTTTGCGATGATTATCTTAAAAAAGTGCAGACAGGAAAAACTGCTGATTCCGGTGCTGGTCCTACAGACGATTGCGGCAAACTTAGGAAGCATGCTGACACCGATTGGCAATCCGCAGAATCTTTATCTATACAATTTGTCAGGAATGGGAATGGGAGAATTTATCAGTACGATGCTGCCGTACACGCTTGTTTCAGGCGCATTACTTTTTGCAGCTGTTTTCATCTGCTGTAAAAAAGAGCCAATTACAGAGGTGTTGCCGGAACCTGAAAGAGGACAGGACGAAAGGCAGCCGGTATCTGAGACAGAGAAAATTCGTAATGCTGTTAAAAATGTGGTGTATCTGACACTGTTTGTGTTAAGCCTTTTTGTGGTTGTGCGTGTGATTTCTTTTGAGATTGTGCTATTACTGGTTTTACTTATTGCGTTTTATATGGACCGCAAGGTGTTAAAACAGGTCGACTATTACCTTTTATTAACCTTTGTCGCATTTTTCATTTTTACGGGAAATATGGGGAATATTACTATCATCAGGGATACGCTACAGCAGCTGGTGACAGGGAGAGAACTGGGAATCGGAATTATCGCAAGTCAGGCAATTAGCAACGTCCCTGCGGCATTGCTCTTATCCGGTTTTACGACAAACTATCGCAGTCTGCTGATTGGTGTAAACATAGGGGGATTGGGAACCTTAATTGCTTCTATGGTGAGCTTCATTTTCTATAATCTTTTTGCAAATGAATATAACGACAGGAAAGGAAGCTATTTCAGTTGGTTTACAGTAGCAAATGTCATTTTTTTAATAATTTTGGTTCTGCTTGCAAAGCTATTGTAAAAAAGAGGTAAAATGAGGCTGATTTGTTGCAGATGCATAACTTTTCCTGCATAATAAAAGCGATAAAGAAAGCAAAGTGAGGAAAAAAGATGACATATAAGGAAATTAAAAAAAACGAAGAAGTTTTAGCTTTTTTAAAAAAAGGAAATGATGATTTGGGAGTTCTTGGCTATACGGACCATTCCCAAGCACATTGCACGGTTGTTGCAGAACGGGCAGCATATATATTGAAAACCTTTGGCTACAGTAAGCATGATATAGAGCTTGCAAAAATCGCAGGGTTCATGCATGATATTGGAAATGCCGTAAACCGTAGCCATCACGCAGAATATGGTGCGCTGCTTGCGAATGAAATTTTAAAAGGAACGGACATGAGTTTAGAGGATCGCGTATCCATTGTTTCTGCCATAGGAAACCATGATGAATCTACAGGCGGAGCGAAGGATGCGATATCAGCGGCACTTTTGATTGCGGATAAGACGGATGTACGTCGCAATCGTGTACGTACGAAGGATAAAGGAAAATTTGATATTCATGACAGAGTCAACTATGCGGTAACGGCAGCAAATTTATCCATCAATATGGAGAAAAAAGTCATTGAGTTAAGCCTACAGATTGATGAAGAAATCTGTACGATGTATGAATACTTCGAGATTTTCTTAGGTCGAATGATGCTTTGCCGCGGAGCAGCAGAAATGCTTGGCGCAAAATTTAAGCTATTGGCAAACGGAAGTAAAATTTTATAATACAAAGGATAAAGATAATGTATAAAAATATGGGTCGGATAAAGAGAACAGTTGAAGAATATATGGTGCTTACGCTGGCAACTTTTATTATGGTGATTGGAATTTATGTTTTTAAATTTCCGAATAATTTCTCATTTGGCGGTGTCACCGGTATTGCGATTGTGTTAAGTAAATTTTTGCCGGGGACACCGGGAAATATTACTCTCATTATCAATATGGTGCTTTTGGTGCTGGGATTTCTCTTCCTTGGAAAAGGATTCGGTATCAAAACAGCATACGTCAGTATTTTGATGTCTGTCAGCTTAAATCTTGCAGAAGTGTGGTTCCCGATGGAAAAGCCGTTGACGTCAGAACCGGTACTGGAGCTTATCTATGCGATTGTTCTGCCGGCATTCAGTTCCGCTATTTTCTTTAACATTGATGCATCCAGTGGAGGAACGGATATTGTTGCGATGATTCTGAAAAAATATACGAAGCTGAATATCGGAACAGCACTATTTTTTTCAGACCTGTTAATCGTACTGGCATCCTGCTTTGTATTTGACACAAAGACGGGACTGTTTTCATTAACCGGATTGCTGGCAAAATCGCTGGTGGTAGATAATGTAATTGAAAGTATTAACCTTTGCAAATATTTTACGATTATCTGTGAGGATCCGGAACCGATTTGCGATTTTATTATGAATAAACTGAATCGAAGCGCTACGGTTTATGATGCGGAGGGAACCTACGAGCACCGCAAGAAAAAAGTGATTATTACCATCATGAAGCGAAGTCAGGCTGTGGAACTGCGTAACTTTATCCGGCAAACGCAGCCGTCCGCATTCATTGCAATTACAAACAGTAGCGAAATCATTGGAAAAGGATTTCGCGGGTTGAACTAGGGACGTTTCTTTTGTCACGAAGAGCGCCTTTTGCCACGGTAACTACCTTGAGGTTTTGATTATTTCAAATCTCAAGGTTTTTATTTTTGCGCGGAATTGACAAAAGAACAGTGAGGTAATATAATGAGGTTACCGAAAGGTAACCTGCGCGTAAAGTGAGGTATGAGAAATGGAAAGTAATACGAAAGAAAGAATTTTAGAAGAGGCACTGACTCTTTTTTCACAGAATGGATATGCCGGGACTTCAATGAGTGATATCGCAGGAGCATTAGGGATTACGAAAGCCGCATTATATAAGCATTTTTCTGCAAAAGAAGAGATGCTGGATGCATTATTGCAAAAGGGAGAGGAACAGTATCAGATGAAGTTTGGTTCCCTGGCGCATCCGCCAAAAATCCCTGAGTCAATAGAAGAGTTAAAAGAACTTAGCCTAAGGCAGATTACCTACACGATGCACGCACCTGATGTCAAAAAGTATAGAAAACTTTTTACCATTGAACAGTTTCATAATGAAAGGATTGCCGAGTTTGCTACCATGCATTTTTTGACGGGCTTGGAGAGTTTGTATACGATGATTTTCGAAAAGATGATGAAAAAAGGTACTTTAAAACAGGAGGATCCTGGATTCTTGTCGTTTGAGTATCTGACACCGGTTACGTTAATGATTCAGCAATGTGACAGACAGCCGGAGTGGGAAGAGAAAGCGATGGAACGTATCAGAAGGCACATTGACTATTTCTTGGAAACACATGCGGTGAAGCCGGGATTATAGACTGCATTTGCAAAATACTTTTCCGGTGGTAAAGCCAACCCACGAAAAGATATGTATATGATGACCAGTTGTACTTTAACGTTGACAGATGACGAATTTAAGGATTTTCTTGCGGAACTTACGGAGATTGCAACGAAATATATGTCAAAACCCGTAACGGAAAAAAGCGTATCCAGACAAATTTCGCTGGTATCATCCCCAGTCAACCAGTAGTAAAGGAGAAAAATACGATGAAAGAAAAAAGTGGTGTATTACTGCAAAACGAGAAACAGGCAAACAGAGCAGCTGCAAAGGTGATGCGAATTACCTTTCTGATTTTTACACTGGTGTACCTGCTCAATGTATTTGGGATTTTTGTGGTTGATATGGGAATTATGACCCTAGCTTATGTAGCAGGCTCCGTATTCTTATGGCTTCCTACTCTGATTGTAAATGTAGGAAAGCAGCAGAAGGGCTATGTAAAATATGTGTTGATTCTTAGCGCTGTTATTTTTGTTACGATTTGTGCATCGACACTGGGCTATCATGTGGTGATTTTATATATCTATGCCATTGCGATTGCAAGCCTTTATTTTTCAAGGAAACTGAATGTCATAACAACCATAGCAACGGTTGTTGGCACTTCTTTTGGGCAGTGGCTTTGCTTTGCGCTTAATGTATTTGAGGACAAAAACTTTACGAGCCCATATAAACTGATTGTATACGGAATTGTACCGAGAGCTATGGTTCTGGTTGCGATTGCAGCAATCTTTACCATGCTTTGCGAAAGAACGGCAGGAATGCTGTCGAATCTTTTGAATGCCGAGGAGCAGGAAAAAATGATGAATGACATGAAGCAGATGCAGGAAAAATCAAGGCAGACCTCAGATGAACTGTTTCATGTGGTAAAAGAATTGTCCGTAATAACAGAAGCTTCCATGAAAGCAAATGAGCAGATTGCGGAAGAGACCACCAACATTATGCAAAACTTTGGAGAAAATACAGATGAAATCACCGGCATGAACGGCAGAACACAGGATATTAATGCGCAGCTTGTGACACTGGGAAATATGAATGGGCAGATTGCGGCTCTTGCCAGAGAAATTAATGAAAGAACGGCAGAAAATCAGGCGAAGATGGACGATGCAACGAACAGTATGGAGCAGA
>CAMGET010000006.1 GCA_946055175.1 uncultured Roseburia sp. | reverse complement strand
ATTTATGCCACAATTTGCTATCGGGGAAAAATCGACCGCTATAGCACAGAAAAGTTAGTGGAACTTCTTGGAATTGAAATAAAAAACCTGGATGTGGATATTACTCCGACAGAGGAGGATGAAGTTATTTTAGTGGATGCACAGAAGGGAAATGCAAATATCGTGAATATGGCAGGCGATGAAATTATTTGTATCGATCATCATCCGACTTTCTGCGAATGTACTTATCAGTTTGCAGATATCAGACCGCAGGTAGGGGCTTGCGCATCCATAATTGCGAGCTACTTTATGGAAAATAATGTGCCGTTTACAAAGAATATAGCGACTGCTTTAACCTTTGGTATTCATACAGATACTGCGAATCTGACCAGAGGTGTTTCAAAAATGGATATTCAGATGATGTATCAGTTATTTGATGAATGCGACCAGAACATTATTCATATGTTGGAAAACAGCAACCTGTATTTTGAGGATTTGATGGCATATTCAAAAGCAATCAGCAGCATGCAGGTATTTGACAGTACCGCATTTGCTGACACAGGAAAGGACTGTCCGGAGGCTTTGGTTGCCAATGTGTCCGATTTTATTTTAGCACTTGTGGGAGTAACTTTTTCTGTTGTATATTCACGGCGAAAGGATGGAATCAAATTGTCTGTGCGCAGTGAACTAAAGACGCTAGATGCCGGAAGAATTGTAAGTAAGGCACTGGAAGGAATCGGAAATGGCGGAGGACATGCTGCGATGGCAGGAGGCTTTGTTCCGTTTTCAGGAAATGCAAAAGACGTAACTATTTTGATTACCCAGATTCAAGAGCGTTTTTTACAGGTAATTGAAGAAGAAAAAAAGTCTGATTGTTGACTTTTTTTGGCATAAAAGGTATAATGTTTTAGATTTATAAAAGAAAAGCGATGACGAAGACAGTATTTCTTTGAAAAAAGGCACAGAGAGTCGGTGCTGGTGGGAATCCGATACGAGTATTCATTGAAAGAACATCACTTCTAAGCTTCAGCCTGAAATGACGGAGGTAAACCTTGGTCTGTCAGAGTAAGCACTGACGTATTTCCAGCGTTAAGGGAACGTGGTATGAATGCCGGTTTTGGCAGAGTACGATTGTATTTAGGTGGTATAACGATAATAAGGCTCTCGTCCTATGTACAAGGACAAGAGCCTTTTTTGCGCGAAGAATTCGCAAGCGAATTCTTATTTCAAGTAATGGAGGTAAGCGATGTATAACAAAGTTGAAACGAACATGAACTTCGTTGAAAGAGAAAAACAGACAGAACAGTTCTGGAAAGAAAATGACATTTTCCGCAAGTCCATGGAAAACCGTAAGGAAGGCGAGACCTATACTTTTTATGACGGACCGCCAACCGCAAATGGAAAGCCGCATATCGGACATGTGTTAACCCGTGTCATCAAGGATATGATTCCAAGATACCAGACCATGAAGGGGAAATATGTTCCGCGTAAAGCCGGATGGGATACTCATGGCCTTCCGGTGGAACTGGAAGTAGAAAAGCTTCTTGGGTTAAATGGAAAAGATCAGATTGAAGAATATGGTATGGAGCCATTTATTGAAAAATGTAAGGAATCTGTGTGGAAGTATAAAGGTATGTGGGAGGATTTCTCCGGTACCGTTGGTTTCTGGGCAGATATGGATGATCCATATGTTACCTACGATGATAATTTCATTGAATCTGAATGGTGGGCATTAAAAGAAATCTGGAATAAAGGCTTATTATACAAGGGATTTAAGATTGTACCTTATTGTCCGAGATGTGGTACGCCATTGTCTACAGCTGAAGTGTCACAGGGCTATAAGACCGTAAAAGAGCGTTCTGCTGTGGTACGTTTTAAAGTAGTGGGTGAGGATGCTTATTTCCTTGCATGGACCACAACACCATGGACCCTCCCGTCAAACGTTGCACTCTGTGTGAACCCGGAAGAAACCTATTGTAAAGTAAAGGCTGCTGACGGCTATACCTACTACATGGCAGAAGCACTGTTAGATACCGTCCTTGGCAAACTGGCAAAAGAAGATGAAGCAGCATATGAGGTATTAGAAACCTATAAGGGAAGTGACTTAGAATATAAAGAATATGAGCCACTTTTTGCCTGCACAGCAGAAGTCGTGAAAAAACAGAACAAAAAAGGACATTATGTGACCTGTGACGGTTATGTAACCATGTCAGACGGTACCGGTATCGTTCATATCGCACCTGCGTTTGGTGAAGACGATGCACAGGTTGGACGTAAGTATGACCTTCCGTTTGTACAGTTTGTAAACGGCAAGGGTGAAATGACCGAGGAAACTCCGTATGCCGGCCTTTTTGTAAAGAAGGCAGACCCGGAAGTATTAAAGGATTTGGATGCAGAAGGCAAGCTGTTTGATGCACCGAAATTTGAACATGAATACCCACACTGCTGGAGATGTGACACTCCTCTTATTTATTATGCAAGAGAATCCTGGTATATCAAGGAAACAGCTGTGAAGGATGATTTGATCCGTAACAATAATACCGTAAACTGGATTCCGGAATCTATCGGTAAGGGACGTTTCGGAAACTGGTTGGAAAATATTCAGGACTGGGCAATCTCACGTAACCGTTACTGGGGCACCCCGTTAAATATCTGGGAATGTGAATGCGGTCATCAGGAATGTATCGGAAGTCGCGCAGAACTGGCTGAGAGAAACGGTAATCCGGATGCAGCAAAGGTAGAACTTCACAGACCGTATATTGATGAAGTAACCATGGTCTGCCCGGACTGTGGTAAAGTAATGCACCGTGTGCCTGAGGTACTTGACTGTTGGTTTGACTCAGGAGCAATGCCGTTTGCACAGCATCACTATCCGTTTGAAAATAAAGAAGTGTTTGAAAAACAGTTCCCGGCACAGTTTATTTCCGAAGCAGTAGACCAGACACGAGGGTGGTTCCATTCCTTAATGGCAGAGTCTACCCTGTTATTCAACAAGGCTCCGTATGAAAACGTTATTGTTTTGGGTCATGTACAGGATGAGAACGGACAGAAGATGTCAAAATCAAAGGGAAATGCGGTTGATCCGTTCGAAGCATTAGAGACCTACGGAGCAGATGCAATCCGCTGGTATTTCTATATCAATAGTGCGCCTTGGCTGCCGAACCGTTTCCATGGAAAAGCCGTACAGGAAGGACAGCGTAAGTTCTTAAGCACCTTATGGAATACCTATGCATTTTTTGTTTTGTATGCGAATATTGATGATTTTGATGCAACAAAATATACGTTGGAATATGATAAATTATCCGTTATGGATAAGTGGCTGTTATCAAAACTGAATACAGTTGTAAAAGCAGTAGATAATCACCTTGGAAATTACCGGATTCCGGAAGCAGCAAGAGCATTGGATGAATTTGTAGATGACATGAGTAACTGGTATGTCAGACGTTCCCGTGAGCGTTTCTGGGCAAAGGGCATGGAGCAGGATAAGATTAATGCTTATATGACACTTTATACCGCATTGGTTACGATTTCAAAATGCGCTGCACCGATGGTTCCGTTTATGACCGAGGATATTTACCGCAATCTGGTATGCTCGATTGATAAGACAGCGCCGGAAAGCATTCACTTATGCGACTTCCCGGTTGCAAATGAAAGCTATATCGATGCCGAATTAGAGAAAAACATGGATGCAGTTCTAAAGATTGTTGTGATGGGCCGTGCATGCCGTAACGCAGCAAATATCAAGAACCGTCAGCCAATCGGAAATATGTTTGTAAAGGCACCGGAAGTATTGCCGGAATTCTTTACCGAGATTATCGAAGACGAATTAAATGTAAAGAAAGTAACTTTCAGTGATGACGTAAGTGCTTATACAAGCTACACATTTAAGCCACAGCTTCGTACCGTAGGACCGAAATACGGCAAGTTCTTAGGCCAGATTCAGAAAGCTCTCAGCGAACTGGATGGCAATGCAGCTATGGCAGAATTAAAGGCAAAAGGTGTACTTTCTCTTCCAAGTGTGAGCGAAGAAGTGAAGCTTGCAGAAGAAGATTTACTCATTACCATGACTCAGATGGAAGGTTATGTAACAGAGGGCGATAATACCGTTACTGTTGTACTTGATACCAACCTGACCGAAGAATTATTGGAAGAAGGCTTTGTACGTGAAATTATCAGTAAGATTCAGACGATGCGTAAGGAAGCCGGCTTTGAGGTCATGGATAAGATTGTCATCTACTTTAAGGCAGATAACAAAGTAGCAGATATTTTTGCAAAGTACGGCGAGACAATTAAAGGCGATGTACTCGGCTTAGATATTATTTCTGATAACATGGATGGATATCAGAAGGAGTGGAACATCAATGGAGAGACAGTACTTCTTGGTGTAAAACGTGGGAACTAAAAGAAAAAGGGATTTTGGAGGTAGTATGAAAAAAACAGAGTTTACTAAGAAGGAATTTATTGCAAAAATTGAAGATGGTGTTCGTTTTCTATATAGAAAAGAATTAGCAGAAGCAAGCCAGCAGGAAATATTTCAAACCGTTTCAAGTTTTGTAAAAGATATTGTTATGGATGACTGGATTGCCACACAAAAGGCATTTGACAAACAGGATCCAAAGATTTTGTACTATATGTCCATGGAATTTCTGATGGGGCGTGCGTTGGGTAATAACTTAATTAACATGAAGGCTTACAAGGAAGTAAAGGAAGCCTTGGAAGAAATCGGATTAAATCTTGATGCGATTGAAGATCAGGAGCCGGATCCGGCACTTGGTAACGGAGGTTTAGGACGTCTGGCTGCCTGCTTCATGGAGTCTTTAGCTACTTTAGGATATGCAGCATATGGCTGTGGAATCCGTTATCGTTACGGAATGTTCAAACAGCAGATTTCAGATGGCTTCCAGATTGAAGTACCTGATAACTGGTTAAAGAACGGATATCCATTTGAACTTCGCAGATCTGAATACACCTATGAAGTAAAATTTGGTGGAAATGTACGTCAGACAAGCGATGAATATGGTAATGCTAAATGGGTGCATGAAAACTATCAGTCTGTTATGGCAGTTCCGTATGATATGCCGATAGTAGGATACGGAAACCACATGATAAACACCTTAATGATTTGGGATGCAGAACCGGTAAAAGGGTTCGCCTTAGACTCTTTTGATAAGGGTGATTACGATAAGGCAGTAGAAGAAGAAAACCTTGCACGTAACCTCGTGGAAGTACTGTATCCAAACGACAATCACAGAAAAGGAAAAGAACTTCGCTTAAAACAGCAGTATTTCTTTGTTTCTGCAAGTTTGCAGCGTGCAATCGCAAGATACAAAAAACACCATGATGATATTCACAAACTTCCGGAAAAAGTAACCTTCCAGATGAACGATACCCATCCGACCGTAGCGGTTGCGGAACTTATGCGTATTTTAGTGGATGAGGAAGGCTTAAGCTGGGAGGAAGCATGGGATATCACAACCCGTTCCTGCGCATATACCAACCATACCATTATGGCAGAAGCATTGGAAAAATGGCCAATCGAAATCTTTAAGACCTTATTGCCGCGTGTATATCAGATTGTAGAGGAAATCGCACGTAGATTTGAAAACCAGATTCGTGAAAGATATCCATGGAATGAAGAAAAGGTGAAAAAGATGGCAATCCTCTACGATGGTCAGGTGCGCATGGCGAACATGGCAATCGCAGCAGGCTATTCTGTCAATGGTGTTGCAAGACTTCATACGGAAATTTTAAAGAACGAGCAGTTAAAGGATTTCTATGAAATGATGCCGGAGAAGTTTAACAATAAGACAAACGGTATTACACAGAGACGTTTCTTACTGCACGGAAATCCATTGCTTGCCGACTGGGTAACAAAGCGTGTGGGAGATGGCTGGATTACAGACCTTTCACAACTTTCAAAGCTGAAAAAATGTGCAGACGATAAAAAAGCACAGGAAGAATTCCGTAAGATTAAATATGCAAACAAGGTTCGTCTTGCAAAATACATCAAAGAACATAATGGTATTGATGTGGACCCGAATTCTATTTTTGATGTTCAGGTAAAACGTCTCCATGAGTACAAACGTCAGCTTTTAAACATTTTACATGTAATGTATCTGTACAATAACTTAAAAGCCAATCCGGAAATGGACTTTGTACCAAGAACCTTTATCTTCGGAGCAAAGGCGGCTGCCGGATATCGAAATGCAAAATTAACCATTAAGTTAATTAACAGCGTTGCGGATGTGATTAATAATGACAGCAGCATCGGCGGTAAGATAAAAGTAGTCTTCATTGAAGATTATAAGGTATCCAATGCAGAATTGATTTTTGCGGCAGCAGATGTCAGCGAACAGATTTCTACCGCTTCAAAGGAAGCATCCGGAACCGGTAACATGAAGTTTATGTTAAACGGTGCAATTACCATTGGCACTATGGACGGTGCGAACGTAGAAATGTACGAAGAAGTAGGACCGGAAAACATGGTGATTTTCGGTATGAGCTCTGATGAAGTAATTGATCATGAGCACAAACGGGATTACAACCCGATGGAAATCTTCAATCATGACGAAGCAATCCGCCGTGTATTAACACAGATGATTGACGGCACTTATGCACCGGGAGATCATGAACTGTTCCGTGTACTTTACAATTCCTTATTGAATACACAGTCATCCCAGTATGCGGATACTTACTTTATTTTAAAAGACTTCCGTTCTTATGCAGCAGCGCAGGAGAAGATAATGAATCTCTACAAAGACGAGGCTTCCTGGGCAAAGAGTGCAATCTTAAATATTGCATGCTCCGGAAAATTCTCATCTGACAGAACCATACAGGAATATGTGGATGATATCTGGAAGCTTGATAAAGTAACAGTAAAATAAATAAGGTTTACTTTTTGAAAAAATATGTTATAATGTCGGAAAGGCAGGTTGACGAACTTGCTTTTCCGACATTTTATCTATAGAAAAATCTTTTCATTCTAAGTGTGCTTTTTAAGGGCTTAGAGTGTCCCAGGTCAAGGCAATCTGACGAAAATTCCGGATTTGCAAAAATTAAAAAAGAAAGAAGGGGGATATTTGACTCATTTTATAGCCGCATATCATACGGATGCAGGCATCAGAAAAAGGGTAAATCAGGACAGCCTTTTGCTAAAAGCCATATCGAATCATAAAGAGGAAATCGTTCTGGCGGTTTTGTGTGATGGTATGGGAGGCATAGCAAAAGGAGAACTGGCCAGTGCAACCACTATTTTAGCATTTTCAGACTGGTTTGAACAAACATACCGAAAAAGGGCAGGTGCATGGAAACCAAAAGAAATCAAGGAGCAATGGCAGAGCCTGTTTCAACAGGTAAATCAAGCCCTTGTTCGTTATGGACAAAGAAACGGAATGCACCTTGGAACGACAGCAACAGCTTTTCTTATTTCCTCTAAGGGGGAATATCTGATAGGACATATCGGAGACACCAGAGCATATCTTTTGAATCATAAGCTTATTCAGCTTACAGAAGATCACACATTTATTGCAAGAGAACAAAAACGAGGAACGATGACGAGAGAACAGGCAGAAGCGGACAGCAGAAGAAACGTTCTTCTACAGTGCGTCGGAATCAATGATTTTTTAGAACCACAGTATGCAGGAGGCCGGCTTTTAAAGGGAGAAAGTGTATTACAGTGTTCAGATGGATTCAGACATAAAGTGACAGAAAAAGAATTACATGAAAAATTACGTATTTCCACAAGCGAAGAGGAAATCAGGAGACATTTGTATGAACTTACGGAGCAGAATAAAAAGCGAATGGAAACAGACAATATTTCAGCAATTCAAGTGAAACTTGTTTAAGGAGAGGTGCCGATGAAAGTAGGAACAGTCATTGAAAATAAATATGAGATTTTGAAACTGATTGGAAAAGGCGGTATGTCTAAGGTCTATTTGGCAATGGACCAAAATCTGAAGAAACAGTGGGCAGTCAAAGAGATTGAGAAAAAAGAAATTATGCTGCAAAGCGCATTGGCAGAGGCAAATATGATGAAAAAACTGGACCATCCCAATCTCCCGCGAATCGTGGATATTATTGACGGGAATGATGTGATTTATGTGGTTATGGACTACATTGAGGGAGAACCGTTAAGTGATGTTCTCTCTAAAAGAGGCGCACAACCGCAGGAAAGAGTGATTCAGTGGGCAAAGGAGTTATGCGGGGTACTTACTTATCTGCATACACAAACGCCACCTATTATTTACCGGGATATGAAGCCTGCCAATGTCATGCTGCAGCCAAACGGAACGGTAAAATTAATCGATTTTGGGATTGCACGGGAATATAAAGAGCAGAATCTGGCAGATACCGTCAGTTTAGGGACGAAAGGATATGCGGCACCGGAACAGTTTGGAGGCATCGGACAGACGGATGCAAGAACGGATATCTATTGTCTGGGTGTAACGCTGTATCACTTACTCACCGGACAGAATCCCTGTGAGCCGCCTTATGAAATATATCCCATCCGCTATTGGAATCCCGGATTATCAAGTGGTTTGGAAAGTATTCTTCTAAAATGCACACAGCTAAATCCGAACGACCGCTATCAATCTTGCGCAGAGCTTTTGCATGATCTTAACCGCTATCAAAAACTGGATGAAAGTTACCGTAGAAGACAGCTGAAAAAAAGAAACTTGTTCACAGGGACGGTTCTTTTGTCATGCTTATTCCTGACTTTGGGCAGTTATTTTCAGATACAGATAAGGAATGTAAACAATCATGATTATAATAACCATATTTTGCAGGCGGAAAAGTCAGTAACAGTAGAAGAACAGATTCACTGTTATACGAAGGCAATGGATATCAAACCGGACGAATTAAAGGCGTATTTCGGTCTGATTGATGCATTTAAGGATGATGCCACATTCTCTGTTTCGGAAGAACAGATTCTGAAGCAGTATTTAAACGTAAACCTTACTGCATTGCAGGAAAACGATGAATATGGAAAGTTGGCTTTTGAAGTCGGTAAATTATATTGGTATTACTACGACTATGGAAAAAATGAAGCTACCGACAATCGGGTAACCCGGATGAAAAGTGCAATGCAATGGTTTGATGATGCCTGTGTGTATGGAGGGGAAGAAAGTGAATATTATCTGATGGCACGAATTTACCGGGATATTGGCAGATTTAACAGGGATATTACCTTAAATGTGGAAGAAGCGACAGATAAGGGAACTTATGCACCTTACTGGGAAAACTTAAATACGTTAGCCGGGATAATTGAAAATAGTAAAGAGGACAAAGAAATTGTGAATCTGGAAGGATACAGGCTTATCGTTAGTGCGATTGAAACCTATGCAAGAAAGTTCAAAGCCGATGAGGTAACGAAGGAGTCAATGGAAGCCCTGCTGCAAACGGTGAAAACCGGAATAAAAAATACCGCTACAACAACAGATAAGACAGAGCAGATGAAAGAGGAAATAAGAGGACGCATTGATTTTGCAAAAACTGCAATTGACAATGCTTTTACTGACAAGTAAGGAGGAAAATGGTGAATGTAATGATGATGCAGACGATTTCCATTGCAGCATATCTGATTGCCGGAATTTCTGCAATTGCTGCAGTGATTCTTTGGTTTCGACTAAATATTCGGGAAGTATTGGAGGATTTAAGCGGGAAGAAAGTAAAACGTCAGATTTTAAAACGAAATGAGAAAAATTTGGATTCTGATTCCGCCACTGCTATTTTGCAAGAGGAATATCGTTTGATTTTGAATGAAATTATAGTACACACAGAGGAGAGGATTCGAAAATGAAAGGAAAATGGAGAGGATTTTTAATAGCAGCGTTGGCACTTTTGGTACTGGGACCTACAGGACTCGTTTACGCTGAACAGAGTGTAATGGAGGAGTGGAAAGACGACAGGGCACCTAAGGTGACTGATTTTATCGCCGGTCATGGGGCGTATATGAAAGAGTCAGGAGAAATCTGGTACAGGGAACTTCCGGATGTCATTGCAAGCTATACGATAACAGATAAGACAGAAGAGGATGGCAGTGGGATAAAAAAGAGCAGAGTAAGTGTAAACGGGGTAGAAGCGCTCTCTTATTCGATGGAGGATAGCGATGTGACCTTGATTGAGCAGAGCAAAACCATCGAGCTTGCTGCTGCAGATATCAAAGACCGGTTCATACCGGGCAAAAATGAAGTTGAGATTACGGCAGAGGATTTTGCCGGAAACAGCAGTACAACTACGAAAATCATTGGTTTGGATGACGCAGCTCCTGTTATTACAGAAATTGTGATGGAAGAGAAAGAAACAGAAACAGGATTTTTTGGTATTATCGGCTTAAAAGAGTATTATAAGTCAAGTATTCAGATTGTGGTAAAGGTGAAAGACATTGCGACAGGGAATGATGTGACTGTTCCGGGTGTCGGTGTACATAAGATTGCGTTGAAACTAAATGGAGAGACCGCTTTCACGGTGGAAAAGGTTGAAAATAATCAGGCCGTGTTTGTAGTGCCGGAAATTCTGGACGAAAATCAGGTTATCGAATATAAGAAAATATCTTTTGAAATATCTGACAAACTTGGTAACAATGCAGAGTATTATGCAGTAGGAAGTGACGACTCAGATGGAAGTCTTATGATTGAAAATAAAAAGCCGACTGTTACAGTAGAGATTGGGAAAAATGGGGTAATGGCACCGGGAAAGGGCGAACCGGTTGTATGTTACTATGGAGCGTTTGATGATAACGGAATTCCACTCATTGACTTTATAGCAGATGCAAGTGAGGAAGGGCTAAATTCCGGACTCAAGCAGATTGTTGCGGTGCTAAATGGAGAAATCGCTTACGAAAATGACTTTGAAGAAACGCAGCTTTTTGCTTCGTATTCAGAGAAAACAAGATTTGATTTAAGCAAAATTACTGTATCTGACAATTATTCAGGAACGGTTACGGTTACCGACAAGGCAGGGAATGCAACGAGTTTAGCACTTGAAATACAAAAAGACTCAAAGGGGGCAACGGTAGGAATCCCGGAAATTACGGAACCGTTCTCAAAAGGAATAAATGTATTAGGATACAGAGACTCTGTTACAATAACGGTTACTCCTACAGATGAAGGTGCCGGCGCAAGTGCGATTGAATGGGGAATCCTTGCAGCAGATGGCGGTGAGGAAAGAAAAGCAGTGATAGAAATCAATGAAAAAGGGAAAGCAGCTTTTTCCATTTATGCTCCGGCAGAAGAAACCTATGCAGAAACAATTTATATCAAGGCAATTGATAAATTGGGAAATGTAGGGGATGCGGTTGTACTTGATAGAATCCTTATAGAGAAGCAGACGGTGCATGATAAGAAGGCTCATGTGGTGAATACGATATTAACAAAGACACCCTATCTGGATGAAAACGGGTACCCTTTATTTGACGGAAGTAACAGGAAAATTGTTATTAAGACGGATATCACAGATACAGAGAACGGAATTAGTAGTATTGAGTGGAGTGTAAAAAGTGAAAGTGCGTCTTATGCCAATTTAGGTGGAAAGGTTGTTATAGATAATGGGGTACTCATGCCTGTTGAAGGAGTATGGTCGATTGACGAGGGCTCTGACTTCGCAGCAAAAGTGAGTGGGGAAATTGAAATAGACACGGACGGAATCGATGCAAATCATGTTGTGGTAAGTATAACGATGACCGATCTTTCAGGTAATCAGTCAACGAAAGAGATTGCGTTTAGCGTGGATAGGACAGCACCTGAAATTACGGTAATCTTTGATGATGTTGCTGCTGATCCGGAATATACGAATGTGTATCGGGAGAGCCGTAAGGCAACCATTACTGTGATTGACAGAAACTTTGGAAAGGAACAGCTTGTCCTTCAGATAACAAATACCAAGGGAGCAGTCCCCGAACTAAGTGAATGGACCACAACTGTAAATACGGAGCATCCGGCGCAGACGATAAGTACAGCTACGATTGTATTTTCGGAAGAAGGCGATTACAGTGTACGCATTGATGGTGCGGATCTGGCGGGACAGGCAGCAGAGACGGTCAATGTAGAAGAATTCATCATTGATAAGACCAAACCTGTTATTACCGTTACCTATACAAATGACAATGTAAAAAATGGAAATTACTATGCAGATACACAGACGGCTGTTATTCAGATAGTAGAGCACAATTTCGCAGAAGAACGGATAGAAATTATCGGAGTAGCAAACGAAGATGAAACCGCTGTTACATTCCCTGCATTAAGCACCTGGAGCAACGATGGGGATAGACACACAGCAACCCTGACCTTTGATGCGGATGCTTTCTATCAATTTACGGTGGATTACAGAGATAAAGCCGGCAATGAAGCAGAACGATATGTCGGTGAAGAATTCTATATTGATAAAACAACGCCGTTAATAGCATTTAGAGGAGTGGAAGATGGATCAGCCAATAATGGGGTTGTAGCACCGGAAATTTCAATTACGGATTCGAACTATGATACGAATGGAATCACAATCGATTTATATGGTGTAAATCATGGAACACTTAAGCCGGATGGCGTATATTCCACCCAGTCAAGCGGACAGATTTTTACGTTTTATAATTTCCCGGAAGAACAGTCGAATGATGATATTTATACAGTAACAGTAACAGCGACAGATCTGGCAGGAAATGAAACCAAAGAAGAACTTACTTTCTCGGTAAATAGATTCGGCTCGGTATATGTATTTGATTCTTCCTTAAAGAAGATTGCAGGAAGTTATGTGCAGGAAGAAATCGATGTCAGATTAACGGAAGTGAATGTGGACAGTCTGGAACACGATACAATCAGAGTGGTTGTTGATACGAATGGAACTATATCCGATTTGAAAGAGGGAATTGATTATACAGTAGTTGCAACCGGCGGTAATGGAGGCTGGTATCAGTATGATTACACGATTGATAAATCACTGTTTTCCGGTGACGGAAGATATATTATTACACTGTACTCAAAGGATGCTGCCGGTAATATGAATGCAAATATTGATGAGAGCAAAGAAGCAGAAATCAGCTTTGGTATTGATAAGACACCACCGGTTGTTATCCCGGTTGATATTACAAGCGAAAAACAATATGCGTTAGAGGAAAAGACTGCAACAGTAGCGATTAGTGATAACCTGATTTTGAAAAATGTGGAAGTTTATATTAATGATGTAAAGTGTGAATATGAAGCAGAGGGGGAAAACTATATTTTTCATGTTCAAAGTTCCAACAGCAGACAGGATATTATGGTAGCGGCAGAGGATTCAGCAGGCAACCGGACGAATTATGTGATTAGCGGTGTACTTGTAACAACCAATGCATTTATCCGCTGGTATCATAATACCCCATTATTTGCAGGAAGTATTGCGGGTGCGGCTGCAATAAGCGGGGCAGGGATAGGAGGCTTTGTATATAGAAAAAAACGAAGAGTTAAATAAGAAACGGGCTGTAAAGCCCGTTTTTTCAGGATGTTAAATACGTTTCTTCAAAAAATTCACAATTTTTTCAATCTTTAGCGGTGTCCCCTGAATTTCTTGCACTTTTAAACGGTTTTCTTCACTAAATCCAACCAAGATGTCATGATTGGCTTCTGACAGATAATCCATAATACCATCAATATTAGACTTGATATCCTTAGGACACTGCACATACAAATATTTCCTTGCAGTAATGTGCAGGGTATAGGAAATACTAAAGTGATACCATAAGAATTTGTGCAGGGTTGAATATTTATAAATCCAGATGATTTCTTTAATAGGAATAATCGCATTTCCGTAAACTGAAGTCAGGATAAAAAAGTGTTCGGTAATGAAAATATCTTCGGTTGCCAA
>CAMGET010000005.1 GCA_946055175.1 uncultured Roseburia sp. | reverse complement strand
CGACCTGCTCGCAGGTAATCGCGTACTCAAGGGGCTTGCGCGTAATGGTGATCTCGGTGTCGATCATATTGCTGTTGCCTTCTTCGTCGACAACAGCCCTATCTGATATGAAATCTTCTATGCAATTCCACCCTTGCTCTTCTATCCCCTATAATCAGCGTTCCAAGGAACAAAAACAGGGATACAAATCCGGCTGCTCCCATTACATACGGATTGGTAATGATCCCCACCAAATATAAAATCAGCATAGCGACACAAACAAGCAGCATCAGAATCTGCCACATGATATAACTCTGCCAGTTTCTGCGGTTTACAATCATTAAAATAATGATTCCGATATCTAAGACGATGACACATGCCGGGAGCACGTAATTTACCGACCAGCCATGATAGCCCACCAGAAAATCAATCGCAATCATCATCAGAACAGCAATCGCTGCCAGCACCACAATCTTAGAACGGTAACCGGTTTTTCCAAGGATTGCAAAACGGATGACCAGATACCCATAAAAGAGGATGAGTCCGACAATCAGGCTCCACCCTATCTTGTATCTGTCAAAATAATTGATGCTGAATAAAATGACCTCCAGCAAAAGAATTCCAAACAAATACACTCTGGATAAAAACGTCAGCCTTCTGGTCTGAATTCTGACATCCGGATACATATTTTCCACTTCAAACGTCTGCTCTAATACAGAATTGCAAAGCGGGCAGCGTTCGGTTTCGTCTAACACTTCTACATTACATTGTCTGCATCTACTCATAATTTACCCCATTACTCTCAATTTCAACAGCCACACCATCTTCTGCAATTCTACGGAAAAATCCACGTTGAATGGAAGGATCCTTTAACACATAGCTGAACGTAAACACCAGAGTCTCCTGATAAGAGCAGATGGTTCCTTTTAAACTCTGCCCCCTGGACATTGCAAGGAATGCATGGAACTGCTCTATATACGGTTCATAAGCTTTTTCTACGGTCAGATTCCCGATATTGGTGATGGTTGTGGTATTTGCCAGTGCGGACTGGGTATAAACAATTCCCATCGCAATATTTTTCAAAAATAACGGTACTGCTCTCGCCAAAAGCACTTTTTCGTTCGAAACATTGTAAGAGAACAGTTTTTCCAAATGCTCCTTACTCATCTGGCTGCGAAGGCTTTCCCGAATGATTTGTAATACTTCTTCAAATGTATAATTGTCTCTGACCGGATGAAATTCCGCTGAAATCATTACAAAAAAATTCTTCGTTGTAATCGAGTTAAAATGCGGACGTAAATTAACGGGAACCGCAACGCGTATCGGTCGTTTTGACGGCATGCCATGCAGACACTCCGTATAAACGCTCCACACATAACACCCAACCAGATATTCATTAATGCTGACACCATACGCCTTGCAGACCTTCTTTAATTCCGGTACATTCATATAGCCGTGCATCACACCAAACTCACCCGGTTTTAATTTCTCTCCCTTTACCAGATAAGCTTTTTTTGTCTTATAGCCCCTCGCCGAACTCTTTTTATAATTTTTTAAAAAGCTATCCTCACGGTTTAAAGAGGTTCCGCTTGCAAGCGAGTCTCCCACCTGCTCGACTAAAGCCGGATGCGCCAGCCGCAAGTACTGATAGGTCAATTCCTTTAAGAAATTCACACCACCCATGCCATCCGTCAGCACATGAAATACTTCCATGTTAATGCGGTATTTATAATAAGTCACACGAAACAGATAGCTTCTGTTTTTATTCTGCCTGATAAAGCGGCACGGAAACTTCGCTTCCTCCTTTACAGTCGGAGCCGGTTTCCCGTTTTCTTCGAAGTAATACCAGAACACGCCTCTTCGAAGTCTTAAGTTAAATCCGTCAAACTTCGGCAGTACCATGTTAAGTGCCTGCTGTAAAAGCTCCGGCTTTATCAGTTCGCTTAAGGTCACGCTGATACGGTAAGTATTTGACATACTTTCTCCCGCAATCACCGGAAAAAGATGCGCAGTATTATCCAGTCTTTCCCAACGGATATCCCTGTTTAATTCATTCTCTTTTTTTATGATTTTCTCTTCTTCAAGACCTTCGGTTACGATTGTTTTTTTCTTCATATTCTTCCGCTTTTAAATAGTTACACAACACTAAACTGGCTGTTATAAAGCTCCGCATAAAAGCCATTTGCAGCCAACAGTTCCTCATGGCTTCCCTGTTCAATAATATTTCCGTCCTTCATAACCAGAATCACATCTGCTTCTCTTATGGTAGAAAGACGATGTGCTACAATAAAGCTGGTCCGCCCCTTCATCATATGTGCAAATGCTTCCTGAATTTTGATTTCCGTACGCGTATCAATGGAAGAAGTTGCTTCATCCAGAATCAGCATCGGCGGCAGGCACAGCATGACACGTGCAATACACAAAAGCTGCTTCTGCCCCTGTGATAGATTACCGCCATCTTCCGTTACCATGGTATCATAGCCGTTTGGAAGACGTTTAATGAAGCTGTGGGCATGGGAAGCCTTTGCAGCCGCAATGACTTCTTCGTCTGTTGCATCCGGTTTTCCCATTGTAATATTATCACGAATGGTTCCGCTTCTAAGCCAGGTTTCCTGCAGCACCATACCATAATTACTGCGCAGGCTCTTTCTGGTCATCTTTCTGATATCGGTACCGCTCACTCTGATTTCTCCGCTGTTTACGTCATAAAAACGCATCAGAAGATTAATCAGCGTTGTTTTACCACATCCGGTCGGACCGACAATCGCAATTCGCTGTCCCGGTTTTACGGAAAGATTAAAATTCTCAATCAGTTTCTGTTCCGGTGTATAGGAGAAATATACCTGATTGAGACTCACTGCTCCATCAGTGTCGTTAAGCTCTACCGCATCCGCATCATCCGGTATTTCAGGTTCTTCCTCAATAATTTCAAATACCCGTCTTGCACAGGCTAATGCATTTTGAAGTTCCGTTACCACACCGGAAATTTCATTAAACGGTTTGGTATACTGATTTGCATAACTAAGCAATGCAGAAAGGTTTCCCACACTGATGCCGCCAAAAATCGCCATAATCGCACCCACTACCGCAACCGTTGCATAGACCAGGCTGTTTACGAAACGGGTAGCCGGATTTGTGATGCTGGAATAAAAAATAGCATTTAAAGAACATTTCTGCAAACGTCCGTTTATTTCATCGAATTTTTCCAGTGACTCATCTTCTCTTGAGAATGCCTGAACTACCTTCTGGTTTCCTACCATTTCCTCAATAAAGGATGTCTGCTCTCCTCTGGTCTCTGATTGCAGTTTGAACATGGAAAACGTTCTTTTTGCAATAAAAGCTGCCACAAACAGAGAAATCGGTGTCAGTACCACGACTGCAATCGTAATGCTTCCGCTAATGGTAAGCATAAAAAGCAACGTGCCAAAAATGGTCAGTACACCGGAGAAAAACTGGGTAAAGCCCATCAAAAGTCCGTCTGCAAACTGGTCAACATCTGTAATGAGTCGGCTGACAATTTCACCATAGGCATGAGCATCCAAATATTTCAGTGGCAGGCGTGAAAGCTTCTGAAATGCTTCTTTTCTTACATCCTTAATCACGTTGTAGGTAATCTTATTGTTGCAGGCATTCATAATCCACTGCGCTGCTGCCGTTAACACAATCAGGATTCCCATCTTCTTTAAAATCACGATAATCCCTGCAAAATCTACCATCCCTTTTGCAAGAATCAAATCCAACGCATCACCGGTTAAAAGCGGCAGGTACAGCGTCATGGCTACAATCGCTGCTGCCAATACAATCGAAATTCCCAGATACCACCAGTAACGTCTGATATATTTTAATATTTTAACAACCGTCTTACTCATCTTACTTTCCCTCACCTGCACTCTTAAACTGTGACTCGTAAATTTCACGATAAATCTCGCAATCGCAAAGTAAGGTCGCATGCGTTCCCATTCCTACGATTTCCCCATCATCTAAAACAATGATCTTATCTGCATTCATCATAGATGCGGCACGCTGGGATACAAGGAAGACCGTCATTTGTCCTGCCATTTTTGAAAGAGCAGCGCGAAGTTTTGCGTCTGTAGCAAAATCAAGTGCAGAAGCGCTGTCATCTAAGATTAGGATTTCCGGTTTCTTAATCACGGCTCTGGCAATGGTAAGTCTCTGGCGCTGGCCGCCCGATAAATTCTTACCGCCCTGTTCTACCATAAAATCCAAACCTTTCTGGTCAACAAATTCCTTTGCCTGTGCAATTTCCAATGCCTCATTGATTTCTTCATCGGTAGCATTTTCCAAGCCCCAGCAAAGATTCTCGCGAATCGTCCCCTTAAATAAAACCGCTTTTTGCGGAACCACTCCTATTTTCTCACGCAGTGCCTCTATGGAATAATCTTTGACATTTACTCCATCCACAAGGACCGTTCCCTGCGTTGCATCATAAAAACGCGGAATCAGATTGACAACAGACGTTTTACCGGAACCCGTACCGCCGATGATGCCGACTGTCTCTCCCTTTTTCACCTCAAAATGGATGTCTGTTAAGGATTCCTCTTTTGCATTTGCATAGTTTAAATGTACATGGTCAAAAGAAACTGACATGTCTGTCTGACCGCCAGCCACTTCTTTTCCCGCACCTTTTTCCATAGACGGTTTTGTCTCAAGTATGGTATTGATTCGTGCAGCACTGGCCAGTGATTTATTAATATTTACAATCAGATTGGCAAGCTTTACAAGTTCCACCAGAATCTGCGACATGTAGTTTACCAGTGCAATGACTTCACCCTGTGTAATAATTCCATCATTTACCTGAATTGCTCCGGTCCATACCAAAGCAACCGTAGCTGCATTTACAATCACATAGGTCATCGGACCCATTAATGCAGAAATCTTGCCTACAAAAATCTGCATCTGTGTCAATTTCTCATTGCTGTCATTAAATGTTTGGATTTCACTCTCCTCTTTATTGAACGCACGAATGACTCTGACACCGGTCAGATTTTCTCTTGTAATACCAAGCACGCGGTCTAACGCTCCCTGCACCTTTTTGTACAGCGGAATGCTAACTAACATGACGCCAAAAACGACGATGGACAATAGCGGAATCGCAACAACAAAAACAAGTGCTGCCTTTACATCTACCGTAAATGCCATCACCATGGCACCAAAGACAATAAACGGGGAACGTAAAAACAGTCTCAGCACCAGGTTTACGCCGTTTTGTACCTGATTGACATCACCGGTCATTCTGGTAATCAGCGTGGAAGTTCCGATATTGTCAAACTCGGTATAAGATAATTCCTCAATATGCGCAAACAACGCATGCCGCAATTTCGTAGCAAAGCCAACAGCCGCCTTTGCCGCAAAATACTGGGCTGTAATTGCAGATACAAGACCGATTACGGCCAGAATCACCAATACCAGGCTCATTTTCAAAATATATCCGGTATCACCTGTCCCCACACCCGTATCAATAATTGCCGCAATAATGAGTGGCACAAATAACTCGAAGGTCGCTTCCAATAACTTAAAAAGCGGTCCCAATACGCATTCTTTTTTATAATCCTTTAGATAAACAAGTAACTTTTTCATTTATTTTTCCTTTATTGCTTTTAACCTCTGCATACCCAAAATAACCGCTCCACCAATAATAAAGAAAAGAATCTGAAATTCTTTAATGGTCATAGGTTCCTGCGGAACATCGAGTGTCGTCGGTCCCATAATGACTGCATAAATGGAGCCAATCATCATACCGATGATTAGGTAAATCGTCTGGGCTCTGAAATGTTCCAATGCTTTACGAATCAGCTTGACTACGCTAAACACACCTACCAGTATTCCGCATCCGAAGCAGAAAATCGGTAAAAAGCTGCTAAAGTTAAAGTGCAGGATTTCCTTAATGCCATTAATAATCGGCAGGTAAATTCCCATAATAAGGAGTAATGTAGAGCCTGAAATTCCCGGAAGTACCATAGCAGAAATAGCAACTGCACCTGCCAAGAAAAGATACACACCCAGTCCAAAGGAAAAGTTATCAAAGCTCATTCCTTCTCCGCCGGAGACCGGATTAAAATACGTAATGGCACTTACAATTGCCATTCCAATCAATACAAAAAACAGATACTTCTTGTTCTGCCCAAGGCTTTCCTTTTCTTCCCGGATAACAACCGGAATTGCAAAGATAATAAATCCGATAAACAGAGAGCTGATTGCATAAATATGACTTTCAAATACTCTTGTGAGTACAAGAACTGCTGATATAAAGCCAAGTACCCAGCCGATTCCAAGTTTAATAAGGAAAACAAAAGCCACTTTCTTTTTTTCCATATTTCCGGTAATCAAATCATCAATCGCTGTAATAAACTTATCATAAAATCCTAATAAAAATGCGATGGTTCCTCCTGAAACGCCCGGTACACTGTCCGCCAAGGCCATACAAAAACCATTTAATATCTGCATTATCATATCCATATCCTGCCTTTCTTACTCATACAATGCTTTACATGAAACATGGGGAAAGGTTTTCCTTTCCCCATGTCTGATATTATACTGAAATTTTTTAATTTTGTCTATCCTAACTTATGTATTTATCCAATTCGTGGGATACCTCTAATACATTATCCAGTAATCCCTTTGCCTGCTCTGCATTGTCTAAGTTCTGTACGCTAAGTTCTGCCGCCTGAACCGAAGATGCAGTTACCTCTTCTGTCGTTGCAGAAAGTTGCATAATATTTTCTACAATATGATTATTTGCCTCTGACAGACTGCTAAGCATGGTATCAATCTCACCGATATCAGAAATCAGCTGGTTGACATTGCCATTCATTGCTTCAAAGCTCTGTAATGCCTGTCCGATCATTTCATCCTGTGCACCTGCTGCATCTGCTGATTTTGTTACTGCCAACGCTGCATTTGACGCATTATCGGAAAGTTCTTCTAAAATGTGAGCAATATTTTCCGTTTCAGCCTTGGTTTTTTCTGCCAGCTGGCGAATTTCATCCGCTACCACTGCAAATCCTTTTCCGGCCTCTCCTGCTCTCGCACTTTCGATAGAGGCATTCAGTGCTAATAAATTGGTCTGGTTCGAAATAGAAAAAATTGTATCGGTAATGCTTTTCACAGCGCTTGTTTTTTCCTGAAGCATTTTCATTGAGGAAGAAACTTCATCATTTGTTGCTGAAATCACCTCTGACTGGCGTTTTAAGTGATTCATAATTTCTAAACTCTGTTCATTTAACTTCCCGGACTGTTTTGCCACATTCACCATATTTTCAGAACGCTCTAATGTCACACCGATGGAATCCTGAATGCTCTGTGTCATGGTTGTCTGAGTCTGGATGCTTTCAGCAGTGCCCTGTGCACTACCGGAAATCTCTGTCATGGCACCGTTCACTACTTCCGTGGACTCATTCAGTTTATTCATAATGTCCATTGCATTCTCTGTACCGCGACGCACCTCTTCCGCCACCGCAATGACACTGTCTAAAATCTCCTTCTGATGTGCCTGTTCCTGACGCAGGCTTTCAATGGTATGGTGATTAAATATCGCGCCCAGTCTGGTTGCAATAAAAATCAAAAGCATCATAACCGCAATGGCAAGGGTTGCAGAAAGCTGATCCATGGTATCGTTGAATTCAGTCATGTGCAATACAAAGCCCTTTAAAATGTTTACCAGAAGATTTAATCCCGTAAACAGTGTTCCGGTAATTGCCGCAAATTTTTTGTCATAAAACAAAATACAGCCAACCAAAGGAATTCCGGCCATAAAGCGTAAATAGTAACTGGTAAACGCCCATGCTACCAAAAATGTAACCATCATCAGTCCCGCAAACGCAATATATCTTAGATTGTCTTTCGCAGGATTCTTTTTTAGGAGAATAAGCGGAACAATAGAAAAAACCGCAACGATGCCTGAAAACATGGTACAGTAACCTAACGTTCTATAGCCTCTCACATATGAAATCCATACTACAAGCAGTACTACCAAATAAAATACGATATAGCCTAACACCATAAATCGGTTCGTTCGCTTCTTCTGTTCATCCCGATCCGCATAGAGATAGTTCTTTTCTTCTTTTGCCATTCCGTTTCCTCCAAAAATATCCGAATTTTAAATCATGGTACTATTATACCATGTTTTTGCAGGAATTCAACCCAGATACCGTATTTAGAACCAAATAAATGGATATCATCAAAGGTCAGGCTATCATCCAGATTCCCCTCTTTGTCACAGACAACCTCATTCATATCAATGTAGAAGATACTCCGGTTATCTGCTAATTCTGCGATTCGCTCATTGCGGGCATTAATTCCCTCATTATTAAAGATTTCATCATTTTCCGATTTTTCCTTCGTCACACGCATAATTCCCTGAACAAAAATGATTGCATCCGGCTGCAGTTCCTGAAACTTTGCCACAGTCTGCGCATAGGCTTCCATAAATCCGTCTATGGTTCCTCTTCCCATTTCATTGATACCAATCTGAAAATAGATTTTTCCAAAGGTCTGTGTAGAAAGCGCTTCCTCTAACGTTACCATTTTGCCATCCACTTCACACATTTTTTCTGTCCACAAATCATAGATGTTAAGCCCGGTTGTTGCATAGAAAACGGCATCGTCCAATCCGCCGTATTCATATAATCCGACTGTTCTGGAATCACCGATAAAGACTGCGTCATCAAAATAATCCTGATCTACCCGGGTAAACGTTCTCTCGAAAGCTTCTGTTTCTGTCTCTGTTTCACTTTCTGTTCCTGCCTGAGGATTTTCGGTTGTCTCTGTTTCCAAAAGGGATTCCTGTCTGGATGCAATTTTCTCCCAGATTTCCCATAACGGCTTTCTTTCCCCGCTCCAGGGATAAATTCCATCGCGGATGCCTTCCAAAACCACTGCAAAATAAGGTGTCTTTTTTGCATCTATCTCATAACGCTCATACACGGTATTCCGGTTCAGATACCCCAGAGCGGACATTCCTGCCCAGGCAGCAACGATAATCAGTAAAAATCTATATTTCCATATTTTTTTCATACTGTCACCCACTAGAAATTAAAATACAAAAACGGATTGTTAGTCGATATCGCCATGTAGTACAAACAAAGCCCCAAAATCAAAAGCAGAATGACATTTAGCAGTTCTTTTGTCCATGGCTTGCGTTTCATTCGATTATAAAAAACCAGCGGAATCGGCGTTGCAAACATAATGGCAATCAAAAACAGTCCGCCGTATTCTCCCAGATATTTTACATAATCGTATTTCATAACCGTCCCTGGCCTTTTTCCAGGAAGGGAAACATCCGTGTGTAATAAATCCATAACCGTTTCACATTTGTAATTGAAAAAGCCACCCAGGTAACCGGAGCCGCCAGAATCACATAGAGGTGTCCTATCAGTTTACTTTTGTTCAGCCGTTCATACAGGAACAATTTTTCGATTCCGAGCAAAAGCAAAAGTTCCGCACCCCAGATTAAAAAATTCGGTGTTGCTCCATGCCAGAGTGCCGTAAGCGACCACACCACCAACAGATTGAAAAGGGTCCGGGTCCTTCCTTTCCGGTTACCGCCTAGCGGAATGTAGACATATTCGCGAAACCATCTGCCAAGAGTGATATGCCATCTCCTCCAGAATTCCGTAATGGATTTTGAAATATACGGGAAATGAAAGTTCACCGGGAATTGGAAGCCCAGCATTTTCCCAAGTCCGATGGCCATCATGGAATAGCCGGAAAAATCAAAATACAGCTCCAGTGAATAGGCAAATGCGCCAAGCCATGCCAACGGCGTTGAAATGCTGTAAAACCCGATTGTCTGAATCTGGTTCCAAAGCATACCGATACGGTCCGCAATGATTACCTTTGCAGCCAGGCCAAGTATCAGGACACGTAATCCCTCTTCAAAATCTTCATATGTAATTTCTCTTTTTGTCAGGTTTGCACGGACCTCAGAATAATTCACAATCGGTCCTGCCACCAGCTGCGGAAACATGGTGATATAGGTTGCAAGTTTCAAAAAAGAGGTCTCTGCCGGGATGACACCACGGTAAACATCTATCATATATGCCGCAATCTGGAAGGTATAAAAACTGATTCCGAGCGGCAGTTTTTCTGTCAGTCCACTGTATTTAAAGAAGAACAGACAGCCAAAATTATAGCAAAGTGCCAGCAAAAACAGCACGTTCTGCCACACTTTTTTCTTTTCTTCCCGGCTTTTACTTACAAGCCTTCCGAGGGTATAATTTATCACAATGGATGCAAGCAAAAGCAATACATACCATCTTTCCCCAAGGGTATAAAAAACTAGACTTCCGAACAGCAGTACTCCGTTGCGGTACTGTTTCGGAGTCAGAAAATAAACGATTAAAAATACCGGTAAAAACCGGAACAGAAATTCAAAACTACTAAAAACCATTTTTTTCTTCTATCTCTCCAATAAAATAAAGCGATCCGAATGCAATTGTTTTATCTCTTCTGGCAGAAGTCACTTCCGCCAATGCCTCCTTTAGCTCTGCTTTGCTTGAGGCAGGGATTCCTTTTTTTCGTATACACTCTGCCAGCTGCTCTGCGGAAAGCGACCTGCTGTTTTCTACCGTAACCGTTACAAAATCAATGGCAAGCGGTAACAACTCTGCAATCATGTTTTCATAATCTTTATCTGCCATAACGCCCATGATAAAGTGAAATTTCTCCCCCGGATATAATGTCGTAAGGCTCTCCTTTAAGGCTGCAACTCCATGGGAATTGTGTGCTCCGTCCACCATAAAAAAGGGGGTCTTTGACAAAATTTCCATGCGCCCTTTCCATTTGGTCTTTGCAATGCCAAGGCGCACTGCCTCTTTTATCTTCTTTGCGTCTGTTTTTCCTTCCAAAAATGCTTCCGCTGCCAGAATAGCCGTTGCTGCATTTTCGTACTGATGCACTCCAAGCATCTGCATCGTAAGATGCTCATAGCCGTAGGCTAAAAATTGCTGTTCGCCTGCATTTTCGCTTTGTTCGATCCGGATACATGCCGTATCAACAATCTTACAACTTTTTGCACCTGCTGCCTGTGCAGCCCGTGTAAACACCTCTTCTACCCCGGCATCCTGGCTCTCGCAGACAACCTTTGTACCTCTTTTTATAATTCCTGCCTTCTCCTTTGCGATTTGATGCAATGTATTTCCCAAAATTGCCATATGGTCAAACCCAATTTTGGTAATCACAGATACCTCCGGCGTCCCGACCGCATTTGTGGAATCAAAACGCCCGCCAAGCCCGGTTTCCAAAATAACAACATCGCATTGCTGTTCCTTAAAATAAAGCAACGCCATAGCAAGGCAGTAATCAAACATCGTCGGGCTCACGCCAAAATCCATCTCTAGCAGCTTCGTTGCCAGCCGATAGGTGTCATCTTTGGAAATCAGTTCTCCGTTTATCTGAATCCGTTCTCTGAAATCCACCAGATGCGGAGAGGTAAACATTCCTGTTTTGAAACCTGCTTCCTTCAAAATGGAGCATAAAAAGGCAGCTACGGAACCTTTTCCGTTGGTTCCCGCAATATGTAAAAACGGCAGTCCTTTCTCCGGATGATTGAGCCGTTCCAGCATGATTTTGGTAATCTCACATCCGGTGAGATTACCAAATCTCTTTTTATTTTCAATTGTATTTATTACTTCCTCATATGAAATCACGTGATTGCCTCTATTTCAATATAAAATATGCGCTTACCAGGTCTTTTAATGCCTGTTGGTCTGCCGTTGCCATCATTTCTCTTGCAGAATGCATTGCAAGCAGCGGAATTCCGATATCCACTGTTTTTACCGGTAACAATGCAGATGCAATTGAACCCAGTGTACCACCGCCTGCTATATCGGAACGGTTGACAAATTTCTGGTATGGAATCTTTTTTGCTTCGCAAATCTGCTGAATGATGCCAATTGCTTCGCAGTCTGTTGCATAAGACTGTGAGCAGGCTTCTTTGATGCAGAAACCTTTTCCCAAAACCGGTTTATTGGTCACATCCATCTTTCCTGCATAATTCGGATGGAGACCGTGTGCCACGTCTACAGACAAAATCATGCTGTTATATAAGGTGCTGTCTGCATTCTCTTTTCCGGTTTCTTTTAAGATACGATACAGCATATCGTGCAGTAAAATGGATGCGGCTCCCTGTTTCGAGCGGCTGCCGATTTCCTCATGATCAAATAGCGCGATCAGATTCATGCCATCCGTTCTCTCTGCCTCTATGATTGCAGAAACCAGTGCAGAGCAGGAATTTTGATTATCTAAGCGGGATGCGGAAATGAATTCGTCATGCAATCCCACAAATTCCGGTTTTTCCTTACAATACACGGTTAATTCGTAGTCTAAAATATCCTCTTTTGCAATCTGAAGTTCCGTTGCCAAAAAGTCTGCAAAATAGTCCCCGGAAAAGTTTTCTTCCAATAAGCCTGCAATTGGAAGCAGTTCTGTCTGCTTATTCAATTCTACACCTTTATTGACCTCACGATTCATATGAATTGCAAGATTTGGGATGGTAATGCTTTTGGATGAAACAAAGCTTCTCATCTTCGGATGGAACACATCTTCCCCCTTCACAGCCACACGTCCTGCTACGCCAAGCGGTCTGTCCAGCCAGGTGTTTAAAATAGCACCTCCGTATACTTCCACATTGATCTGTGCATAGCCATTTGTTTTGATATCACATTTTGGTTTTATCCGTAAGCACGGGAAATCGGTATGCGCTGCTGCAATACGAACGTTCGGTTCACTGCTGCCCCATTCCTTTGGCAGTGTAAATGCAAATAAGGTTGTGTCGGAATGATTCATATAATATTTTTTTCCCATCGTAAGCTTCCAGTCTTCTCCATAGGAAATCTTTTCAAAGCCTGCTGCCGCCAAACGCTCTTCACAGGCTGCTACTGCATGTGCCGGGGATACACCCTTTTCCAATAAATCAAATAACTTTTGTGTCTCTGTCATAATTTCCTCCATCGTATTTTGTTATTTAAAACAATTTCTGTTTATGATAAAATAAATTATCTTACATAGAAAGGTCAGTACTATGATTGCACTTGAGTTGACAGAAATCAAGCTTTTTATGAATAAACTTCTCTGTAATGAGATTTTTGACAATTTTTTACTGCAGGAAGCCACTATACAGGGGGATATCAGCTACCATATCGAAGGAGCGCTCCATACTGATTTCTATTCTGCAGAAGAATTGGAGCAGGAGCAGTTAGAAGGACTTTCTTTTATTCCGTATGGAAGAGTCCGCACCAAATGTTTTGATTTAATCAAAGGGAAGCGCACTCCTTCCTTCTTTAAATTTGTCCTGTTACTTTCCCCAAAAAATCTGCAAAACACCTTGCAGCAGACCAGAAGCAGTCTGACCATTCAGGATGTTTCCGCAGCTTTTATTAACATCAAGTTTCAAAACAATAAACTGATCTTAACCACCGGTATTTCCTATCGCATTTTTACAACCGATAAGAGTCTGGAACACGAATGGGATAACCTGATGAAACGCTTTTTAAAAAACCATTCCGTACTTTTTGAAGAACTTACCTAGGTTGGCAATTTATGATAATATTGCTTTACTTTTTTAAAGTGTTATGCTATTCTGACATTATGTTGTGAGAACAGCATAGAAATATTTTTGGAGGTACTTTTCAATGAATAAAGGTACAGTAAAGTGGTTTAACAACCAAAAAGGTTACGGATTCATTTCCGACGAACAGGGGAATGATGTTTTCGTACACTTCTCAGGACTCAACATGGAAGGCTTCAAGACTTTAGAAGAAGGCGCAGCCGTTGAGTTTGATGTTACAGAAGGTGCAAAGGGTCCTCAGGCTGTTAACGTAACCGTAGTAAAATAATAGAAAGTACGCTCTGCGAACTTTCTATTATCATGAATAAGTTGTTTCACGTACCTTCTTCTTTTTAGATAGAATGATATTGC
>CAMGET010000004.1 GCA_946055175.1 uncultured Roseburia sp. | reverse complement strand
ATCCGAAAGTCCTGTCAGCCATCCAAAAAACTGACGGCTTACTGCTACCTTTACCCTGACCAAAACAAAACCTTCCCCGTTTTCTCTTAATGACACTTCATTTCCAAACCGGTCAATGATGACTCCTATCAGATTTGTTTTACAGGAAAGTGTTACCATCTTTTCTTCTCCTGCAAACATGCCAAACGTTTTTTTCGAATATGCAGCAATGTCAAAGTTTTCAAACTGTTCCTTTCCCTGGCGTTTTTTGTCCGATAAACTTAACTTTAACATCTTATCCACACGATAGTGTTTAATCATCCGGCTTTCATCATCATATGCAATCAGATAATAATTATCATCATCCCAGGTCAAAAGCCATGGGCTGACCTCATAAAAGGCCCCGTCATGCCGTAGCTGCATTTCCTTTTTTACATTCCACTCAAAATATAAAAAACGAATCTTCACATTCCCCGCAATGGCACTATAGATTTGATCCACATTATAATAAATATTTTCATTGACTGCCTTGGTGCGGTTGGTCACAACTACCTGCCGATGCAACTGTCTGGCTTCTTTTTTACTACATAGTGTCTCCAGTTTTCCAATCAGTTCCCGTGACTTTTTGCTGGTAATAAACTTTGACGCCTGTACCGCGTCTACCAGCAATTTCAATTCCGCCAGTTCAAACTGTCTGCTGACAAGCTGATAACCTGCCGGCCGCCCTTTTACCTTCACAATATCAAGACCATAATCAATCAGCAGCTCAATATCCGTATAAATGCTTTTTCGCTCGGCTGTAATTCCGTTTGACGCTAAATAATCAATCAATTCTGTCGTTGTTGCGATATGATTTTCATCTGTTTTTTCCATGAGATACTGCGTGATATACAGCAGTTTCAATTTTTGTTTTTCTGACTTCGGCATAACTCCTCCAATATAATTCTATTATATGAAATGCCTCGCAAAAAGCAAAGTAAAAGATTTATGATATTTCTAAACTATTTGTAAAAATCAGTTGTACCAGGCACTTTCCTATACTAAAATAAAAATAGAAAATTCGTATCGTGAGGTCACTTCTATGAAAAAAGAATTTAAAGAAGCATTAGAGGATTCTCCTATCATCGCTGCCATCAAAGATGAGGAAGGGTTAAAAAAATGCTTATTAAGCGACAGCCGTATTATTTTTATTCTGTATGGTGACATCTGCACTATTGCGGACATCGTAAACACTGTAAAATCTTCCGGAAAACTGGCAATGGTGCATATTGATTTAATAAGCGGTCTAAGTTCCAAGGATATCGTTGTGGACTTTATCAAAAAATATACAAAGGCAGACGGTATTATTTCCACAAAACCGTCACTTATTAAACACGCGAGGGAATTGGGTTTTCCTACCATTCTGCGTCTGTTCATGTTAGATTCCATGGCCTATGAAAATATTACAAGCCAGATTAAAGCCGCGAAGCCGGATTTCATTGAAGTTCTTCCTGCACTCATGCCAAAAGCCATCGCAAAAGTATGCCGGATTTCTTCCGTTCCCGTCATCACAGGCGGTCTGGTTTCCGACAAAGAAGATGTTATGGCTTTACTGGATGCCGGAGTTATCAGTATTTCTTCCACCAACGAGCAGGTCTGGTTTTTATAAAATATATCTGTAAAATTCATCCCAGTAAAAATGCCCCGGGGGAACCGGAGCATTTTTTGAGGAGTTTAGTTATGAAAATGTTAATCTATCTAAAGGATGTCTCCTTCGATGGTCTTAGTATACGAAAGAATTGTGACAGAAATGTGTCGATTTTCATAAAGCTTTCTAAAAAAGTAAGCCGGTTTTTTTAGAATTCTTTAAGATTTACATCATTTTTGTTCATAAATATAATAATCGCTCACACAGTGCAATCATCTCCGGCTTTTTTGCACTGTTTAAAATCACAACCTTCCCCTTTTCCGGTGAAGGATTTACCAGTTCAAACTCCTCCAGTTTTCGCTTTGTTTCCCGGGCAGTTCCTGCTCCTCCATCAAAAAGCCGCACTTCTTCACCCAATATTTTGCCAATCATTTTCTTTGCAAACAGATAATGGATGCACCCCAGAACAACCGCATCTTCTTTTTTATAAGGTGCAAACAGTTTTCTTAAGAAATGTTCCAGTTCTTCACTCTCTAATTCTCCGCGTTCAATAAATTCAACCAGTCCCGGGCATGGTAATGGTATAATTTCTGCATCCTGCTCGTAACGATGCATCAGATTTTGAAATTTTTCTTCCCGAAGTGTCATCGGTGTTGCCATCACAAGTACGGTAGGATGTTTTGCCGATAAAACCGCCGGTTTTAGTGCCGGTTCAATTCCGATTACAGGGATATCTGTATAGCGTTCTCTTAAGATTTTAACACCTGCACTGGTTGCTGTATTGCAGGCGACCACAATCGCCTTCACTCCCTGTTCATACAAATACGCGGCATCCTTGCAGGTCAATTTTACAACCTCATCTAAGGTTTTGGTCCCATAAGGGGCATTTGCAGAGTCACCAAAAAAAATATAATTTTCATTTGGCATGAGAGCCATTAATTCACGTAATACGCTGATACCTCCCACTCCGGAGTCAAAGACTCCAATCGGAAGTGTTGCTTTCTTCATCATATTTCTACATCCTTTGTCTAAGCTAATGCTTGCTGCTTTTAGCATAAACCGCCAGACCGGCATCGTCAATAGTAGTTTTCACTGTTTCATTGCTAATTTTGCTTTTATATGGTAGAATAGTCCTAATTAAGATAGGAGGTGTGAAGATGCAGCAGAAACATTTATTTGAAAATTACACTTACTGCCAGGCATGTAAACGTCCACTTCCCCTTGCCTATAAAGAAGATTTTTGTCCTATCTGCAAGGAGCAGAATCTTTTCCAACGTGTCAAGGAATATATTCGTGCAAATGATGTCAATGAATATCAGGTTGCAGCCGAATTTGACCTTCCTGTATCGAAAATCAAGGAATGGATTCGTGAGGGACGTATTGAATATAAAAAGACTCCGGAGCGGCAAATCACCATGCACTGTCAGGCCTGTGGTGTTCCTCTCACCTTTGGCACCCTCTGTCAAAAATGTCTGAAACAGCGGCGTCAGACCGGTACCACAGCCGTATCACATGCAAAAGACTCCGGAAATATGCGTCATTTAAATATAAATGATAAAAATTAAAAAAGCGTTGTAAAATCCAATACAGATTTTACAACGTTTTTTATATACCTATTTTACAATAATACGGGCATATTTCACCATCATTGCATTCAGTATCTCTTCGTCCGGCTCAAACTCAATACGCATGAAACCTTCCTCGTTTTTTACAATCAGTTCATATACTTTTGCATCTGCTCTTCCGGAAGTAAGATTGATACACTTTAAATTCTTATCATTCTCATACTTGTAAACTCCCCTGTCACCCTTTGGTGCAAGAATCACTACATCTTCCATATTAATGTCTGCAATCTTTTTTCTTTTCGCTTTGTTCTTAATTTTCGCAAATCTTAAATCTCCGTCAAAATAGGTATATTCAAATTCCACATTTGAAAAGAATCCCTGCCATACCCACAATACCATAACAAGAATTGCCGGTAAAAAAAAGAGAAGTGGTGATACAAAGGTGGAAAGTAAAAGTAATATACATGCTATTACAAACAATACGATTGTCATCATTTTTTTCCCTGATGTAACCAGTTTCGGTATAATCACTAATTTTTCGTTCATTTCTGATTCTCCTGCCTCATTTGTATAGATTTCTTTTATTTTATCATGTAAAATAGAACAGGAAAAGAGATTTTCTCAATATTTAATAGAAAGGTTAGAATTTATGATATCATACAAGTACAAAAAGGATGATTTTCCAACTTTTAACGCCGGCATCGTACGTGAGTGGGCTTTGACCAACGGCATCGGCGGTTATGCAGGAAGTTCCTTAATCGGTGCGCACAGCCGCACACATCAGGGCTACCTGATTGCCAGTCTTCACCCTCCAATTGAGCGCTATCTCGTATTTTCCAAAATAAATGAAAAACTATGTACTTCTGAGAAGATTTATGATTTGGAAACTTCTCAGCATTTTGTAGGTGAATGTACCATTGATAAAGAATCAGGGGAAGCCATTCACAATGGCGAAACGATTTATACAGAGGGGCAGAAATATTTAGAGTCCTTCTGTTACGATGGCAGTATCCATTATGAATATCAGGCAGGCGACCTACATCTTCAGAAGCATATTTGTTTACAGCATGGAAAAAATCTGTGCGCTGTTGCCTATGAAATTGAAAACGCAGGTGAAGATGCCACGCTTTATCTGACGCCGCTTTTTAACTACAGGGAGCACAATGCCAGCAGCACCCCACAAACTCTACAGTTTGAGACATTCCAGAATGATTTCGTTTATTCTCTCGTTCCTGCTGCAAACAAGGATATTGCTATTCAGTTTTCAGTAAGTGAAGGAACCTATCTGGACAATAACCCGGAATTTGATGTAAATATGCAGCTTCAGATAGAAGTGGATCTTGAAACACCGGGGCTTGACAGCCACTATTGTCCAAAAAAGATAGCCATTTCTGTTCCCGGCGGATGTAAAAAGAGAATTTCCGTGCTTTGTGAAGTAGTGTCTAATGACTCTGTCCTCACAAAAAACAATATTACAGCTGACTGTGCTTTTGACATTTTGAAAGAGCACACAGCTTATGTCAACCATCTGTATGAGCAGGCAGGTTACACAGATGAATTTGCGAACCAGCTGGTACTCGCTGCAGATCAGTTTCTGTCCTATCGTACCTCCACCGGTTTAGAGACGGTACTGGCAGGGCTTCCTTGGTTTACGGACTGGGGCAGAGATACGATGATTGCTTTCACCGGTCTTACTCTGTGTACCGGTCGTAACCGGGAGGCAAAAGAGATTCTTGTCACCTTTGCAAACTATATTCATAATGGTATTGTTCCGAATATGTTTCCGGACAATAACCTCGCACCGCTTTATAATACGGCGGATGCCTCCCTTTGGTATTTTTATGCAGTTTATCAGTATCTGCAATATAATAGCACCGATGCAGATTATTCTTTTATACTGGAAAACATTTACCCGCATTTAAAAGACATCATACAAGCATATAAAAACGGAACTGATTTTAGTATCTATATGGAAGAGGATGGTCTTATTCATGCAGGAAGCGGTCTGGACCAGATTACCTGGATGGATGTGCGCGTCGGCGACTGGGTTGCTACCCCACGCCACGGCAAACCGATAGAAATCAATGCACTTTGGTACAACGCTTTAAAGGTAATGGAACTGCTTGCTGAAAAATATGGGGAGGATGCATCCTTCTATCAGGTACTTTCGGAGAAAGTAAAGACCTCCTTCTGTAAAAAATTTTGGAATCCTGCTACGGGTTGGCTTTATGATGTCGTAGATGGGGATGAAGAAGATGATCACCTTCGTCCTAACCAGATTTATGCTGTTTCCCTGCCATTTGCCATGTTATCCGAAGAGCAGGAGAAATCAATTGTTGAGGTTGTCCAAAAAGAACTGTTTGTAGGATGTGGCCTTCGCTCGCTTTCTGCAGACCACAAAGACTATCATGGAATTTATGCCGGTCTTTTGCCAAAACGTGACCGTGCTTATCACCAGGGAACTGCATGGGGATTCCTGCTTGGCGGCTTTTTTACCGCCTACTTAAAAGTAAATCACCATTCAAAGAAAAGCGTCCAGGAAGCATGTTCCATGTTAGACGCCATAAAAGCCCACCTTACGGATAATGGCTGTATCGGCTCCATCTCCGAAATCTTTGACGGCGATGCACCACATCACCCAAGAGGCTGCTATGCACAGGCATGGAGTGTCGGAGAGGTATTACGTTGTTACTCACAAGATATTCTTCCTTATCTGAAATAGAAATTTTTTCCTTGACAAAGTTACTTACTTTCATGTACAATCAATTCTGTTGTGAGTAACTGCCCAGTTAGCTCAGTTGGTAGAGCAAGGGACTGAAAATCCCTGTGTCTCTGGTTCGATTCCGGAACTGGGCATTTCTGCGAAATGCCGTAGGTGCGCACCTTCGGGCGCAGAAAAGTCAACAAGCGACTTTTCTATTTCGCGGGTGTAGTTCAATGGTAGAACACCAGCCTTCCAAGCTGGATACGTGGGTTCGATTCCCATCACCCGCTTATTTACGGGGATTACCCTACTGACTTTGAGGAGAGATTTCATTTGGTGAAGTCTTTCCTTTTTTATTATTGAAGAAAGCTGGAGTGAACATGGAAGCAAAACCAAATTTTAAAGAAATGTCTCTTAAGAAAAAAATAGGATATGTCTGGGACTATTATCGTTTGCATATCGGTATTGTTCTTGTCCTTGCCATTATCATCATCTCACTCATTCACCATTATGCCACACTTAAGGAGTCTGTACTGGATTTGCTCTTCCTCAATGCCACGAATACTTATGAGAATCCGGCCGGATTTGATGAGTTTCTTACGGAGCAGGGATTTGATATGGATAAGCAAACCATCACTCTGACTACCTCCTTAAGCTTTCCGCTGGAAGAAGGCAGTTTTCAGTCTGATTACTATTCTACCCAGGCACTTGCAGCCATGTTTGCAGCCGGAGATTTAGATGTTTTTGCTGCTCCAAAACAAATCTATAACGATTTTGCATCTGCGGGATATGTTGCCGATTTAAGGTTCCTTTTTACAGAAGAAGAACTTGCCCCTTATCAGGATATTCTAATCTATACAACGGACGCAGAAACAGGCGAAACCTTTCCTTCTGCCTTTGATTTAACAGGGAATCGCTGGTTAAGCAAATATGCCTACTATTCCGATGGCTATTATCTTGCAGTTACCGCAAATACAGATAATCCTGAATTGACAAAAGAATTTTTCTTCTATGTACTTAACTATTAAAAGAGAGTGCAATGCACTCTCTTTTCAATTAGTCAATTTTAAATTTATTTACTTCTGTATTCAACTGATCGGCAATCTCCATATTAGTGCCTGCTTCACTTTCAATATCAGACACACTGGAAGTAAGATTTACAGAGGTTTCTGCCACATTTGTAACACCTCGGGTGCTTTCTTCCACTGCGATATTAACCGCTTCAATCGCCTCTTTGATATTATCTACATTCTCCCTCAGCTGTTGGCTCTGTTCTGCAAAATTCTGCATCATACTATTCATTTCACCGACATTGCTGCGATATTCTTCGCTCGTCTCTAACAGTTTTTCATAGCCGCCCATTGCTGTTTCTTCCATGAACGTAAGCATTTCTTCTGCTTCTTTTGCAAGCTCATCCACCGCATTAATCACAACTGCACTTACTCGGCTAATTTCTCCTGCCGCTTCTGCAGAATCTGTTGCAAGCTTTCCGATTTCATCTGCAACAACAGCGAATCCTCTTCCTGCTTCTCCTGCTCTGGCTGCCTCAATACTTGCATTCAGTGCAAGTAAATTTGTTTGATCTGTGATACTGATGATCTCTGCCGTAAGCTGGCTAATCTGTTCTACCGCTTTCGACTGTTCAATCTTCTGATTTACAGAAGCTGACATCTGCTGTGCCTGCTCTTTTGCTGCACTCTGTTGTTCTACAGCATTCTGATAGATTAAAACCGCATTCTGCATAACCTCATTTGAAGAAGCTTTTCCTTCCTCTGCGCTTGTTGCAATCTCTTCCACTGCTTCGTTTACATGAAATACCGCTTCATTAATCTGATTTAAGGAAGCATTTGTTTCTTCCATTGCCGCACTCATTTCCTGCATCGTTGCAGATACGTCTGATATACTCATTTCCGCATCAGAAAGATTGCTTGCAATTGATTTTGAAGCACTGTTTAGCTGAACAGAGTTCGCAGAAATATTACGCATAATGCCTCGAATATACTCTAATAACTTATTGATATTTCCGGCTATCAGTTCCATTTCATCACCGGAATGAATATCAAGCTTCTGTGTCAAATCTCCTTCATTATGTACAAGGTCATAAATTTTCTGATTTACAACATGAAGTCCTCTTACAGTCACATTAATTGTAAGACTTAAAACCAGAATTGCGAATACAAGGCTGATTCCTGCCATTGTAAAAACACCGGAAATGTTACTGTTTAAACGCGCCACAACATTAGAAGCGTCATAGTCACATCCCAAAATTGCTACGACCTTTCCATTGCCGTCATAAATCGGATAATAAGCAGAAATTAAATCACCATCATCCGTCTCGGAAATAAAATCTTCAATATAAACTTCCCCTTCAAAAACAGGCTTCAGATCCTCATAAGAAACTTCAAATTCTTCTCCGATTGCACACGGATCTTCAGAATCATCTGTATCTACACCGTAAAATACTGTTTTGCCATCTGTGTATAAAGTATATAAAAACGCAATGCCACAGGTTTTCTGGATATCTCGAAGATTGTTTAATAAATCTTCATATTTCTTCGTATCTTCATCCCCCGGCTTCAAATCTGCAACAGCATCGCCGTCTACTTCTCTCGCAGCAATCGCAGCCGCCATTTTTGCCTGTTCTACCCCCATTCCAACCATTCCGTTTTTTATTTGGATATATGAGTTTAAGCCTAAAAATGTACATGTAAGTAAAATTACAGCTATTGTAGGGATTAAAATCTTATATTTAATTCCCATTTTTCTGGTCTTTCCTTTTTTCATACCTTTATCCTCCGTACAAGATTATAAAGTAATACTTTTTTACTATTTTAACGCTTTTATGAGAAAAATCAATCTCTTTCTTTCAATTATTCTGCATGCTTTATGATACCAACTCCAATCGGATATGGTCCTGTATGTACACCAATGGTTGCTCCAATCTGATAAATCCCAATTTCGTCAATTCCAAGACGTTCCCGCACTAAATCCTTTAGCATATCCTTAAACTCATCTGCTTCTTTTCTGTCATAGCCAAATCCAATGCAAAAGCTATATTCTCCCGGCTTTGCATCCACTTCATCCAAATATTCCTTCAGCATGTCCACAACTTTTTCCAGTGATTTTTTTCGATTTCTGGTAATCCCGGAATTAAAAATTTCGCCCTCTTTTAAAGTGATGAGCGGTTTGATTTTTAATGCACTTCCTGCAATTCCGGCAACCTTTCCGATTCTACCGCCATGCTTTAAATAATCGATACTTCCAATGGTAAAGAAAATTCTTCCCGTTTCTCTGATTTTTAAAATGCTCTCAATGATTCTGTCATATTCCAAACCTTGGTCCTTTAGCCTGCATGCCTCTAAAACAAAAAGCCCCTGCAATACGGTATTAACCGTAGCATCAATCACTGTAATCTTTGCATCCGGATATTCCTCTAAAATCATGTCCTTAGCTGTCGTTGCAGACTGCATAGAGCCACTGAACTTCTGTGTAATACAAATACAAATGACTGCTGTACCTTCTTTTACCAGCGGTTCAAATACATCATAATAATCCTGTACCGAAGGCATCGAGGTCTTCGGGAAAACCTGTGGATGATCCACCATCTTCTGGTAAAATTCCCGCACATCCAGCTCCTCTTTTTCTTTTACATAGGTTTCTCCGTCAAACGATACATAAAACGGAACCACTTTTATTCTTTTTTCTTCTACCAGTTCATTTGGAAGATCTAATGAACCATCGCTTACAATCTGAATTTTCTCCTGCATAATTTCCTCATTTCTGCGTGTCTTTGCGGAATCATCTAACTATTTTATCATCTTTATATCCTAGCACAAAGTGCAGGAAAAATCTACCCACAAAGCAGTGGAAGTGATAAATCACATAAAAAAAGAAACATTGAAAATTCAATGTTTCTCTCTGCTAACTTATCAGCATATCATGCCGGCGACCGGAATCGAACCGGTACTGTATTGCTACAACAGGATTTTAAGTCCTGCGCGTCTGCCAGTTCCGCCACGCCGGCATATCATATTCAATTGTGAATACGAAGTCTCGCTTTCGCGATAATGGGCAGAGGTGGATTCGAACCACCGAAGCAATTTGCAGCAGATTTACAGTCTGTCCCCTTTGGCCACTCGGGAATCTACCCATTTTTGTCTGAACAAATGTCCTGACGAGAGTTTATTATAACATAGCCTTTTTCATTGTGCAAGCAATATTTTTAGGGGACGGTTCTTTTGTCTCGAATACCGAGACAAAAGAACCGTCCCCACTTTCTACACAACCTGCCCTTTTCCAATATAAATTGGGAAGGATTCTGTACCCTTTAATGAAGTATTTTCTGTAATCGTAACATTCTTATCCGATACTGCGTATTCAATGGAAACGCCATCCTCAACTACAGTGTCCTGCATCAGAATACAATTCTTAACCTTTGCACCCTTACCAATTTTTACTCCTCTGAATAAAATGCAGTTCTCTACTTCACCCTCAATGATACATCCGTCAGCTGCCATGATATTTTTCACTTTTGCGCCATCTTTGTATCGGGTCGGATTATCATCACGAATCTTTGTATAGATTGGAGCCCCCCCGAATAACGCTTTCAGGTTATCTCCTTCTAACAAACTCATACTCTCCTTAAAGTAACTTCTCAAGTCATGGAACGCTGAAACATATCCCGTAAATTCAAACGCATGTATATTAATCTTGTCCACCTGAGGAAGTAAAATATCACGTTCAAAGTAGAAGTTGCCTTTTACATATGCTTCTGCAATCAGCTCGATTAAAAATTCCCTGCGAAGAACATACATATTCATAGAAATGTCATGTAAACCTTCTCCAACTTCATTAATCTTAATCTTTTTTACTCTTCCATCTTCAACCTTAAGAGTATAATAAAGTTCTTCTTCACTGCTGAATGCATCTAAATTTGTTGTTGGAAGCCCCGCCTTACGGTATGCAACCGTTACGTCTGCTCCGCTTGCAATATGTTCATCAATCAGGGCCCGGAAGTCAAAGTTCACTGCCAGATTTGCATCTGACATAACCACATATTCTTCTTTCTGTCGCTTTAAAAAGCCCACAATACCGATTAATGCGTCTACTCGTCCTCCATAAATCTTTGATGTCTTCTGTGAAAATGGAGGTACAATATTTAAACCGCCATTTTTTCTTGTTAAATCCCACTCACGTCCTGATCCAAGATGGTCTAAAAGTGAAAGATAATTTTTACGTACAATCAAAGAAACATTATCAATACCGGAATTTACCATGCTTGATAATACGAAGTCAATCATTCGGTAACGGCTTGCAAATGGAATAGAAGCCATTAATCTCTCATTTGCCAATTCCGGCATCAACGTATCATAGCTGTTCGGGAAAATGATACCCAGTGCTTCTGAATTCTTGTTTAGCATTGTTCTTCGCCCTCCTTTACATCTGTTCTAACCATTGCATTCGGTCCAACTTTTGCATTGGCACCCACTTTCACATCAGAACCGATGGTAGCTACTCCTTTTTCCTCGCCGGAAGGTATAGCACCTACAACTGCATTTTCACCAATTTCAACATTTTCCGCAATGATACAATGTTTTACTACTGCACCCTTATGGATAATGGTACCTCCCATGACAACTGCATCCTCTACAACTGCTCCCGGTTCAACTCTGACACCTGCGAAAAGTACAGAATGCTTTACATTACCTTCAATGTAACAGCCATCTGTGATCAACGAATTCTCCACAACTGCATCGCCAACAATACGGTGTCCTGTCATGCCGCTGTTACGGCTATAGATTTTCCAGTTTTCATCGAATAAATCAATTCCACTGTGTTCCGGATCCAGCACTTCCATATTTGCTTCCCACAGAGAAGAAATCGTTCCTACATCCTTCCAATATCCGTCAAACCGATAGGCATACATTCTACGGTTATCGCGTAATAAATTAGGAATGATATTATTACCAAAATCATTTTCGGAATTTGGATCTGCTTCGTCCTCAATCAGATATTTTTTCAGTATCTCCCAATTAAAAATGTAGATACCCATAGAGGCCAGATTCGATTTCGGATTCTTTGGTTTTTCCTGGAATTCCGTGATACGATCTGTGTCATCTGTTACCATTAACCCAAAACGGGAAGCTTCTTCCCAAGGCACTTCCATAACCGCTACTGAAAATTCAGCATTTTTTTCCTTATGGAAACGTAAAAAGTCACTGTAATCCTGCTTACAGATTTGGTCTCCGGATAAAATAATGACATATTCAGGATCGTAACGTTCGATGAAAGAAAGGTTCTGATAAATTGCATTGGCAGTTCCTTTATACCAGTCCGAACCTGTCGCTTTCTGATATGGCGGAAGTACATGTACGCCACCATATAAACGGTCTAAATCCCACGGCTGACCATTACCAATGTACTCATTCAGCACCAGTGGCTGATACTGTGTAAGGATTCCTACGGTATCAATCCCTGAGTTCACACAGTTTGACAATGGAAAATCGATAATACGATATTTCCCGCCAAAAGGAACGGCAGGTTTTGCCAGTTTTTCTGTCAGAGCATATAGTCTGGAGCCCTGTCCACCGGCAAGAAGCATTGCTATCATTTCTTTTGCCATATTTTTCTTACCCCCTAAGTGGTTTTCGTCTATTTGTACAGATAAGTATAACACACTTCTTCATATAATGGTAGATTTATACAACAAAAAAGAGAGAATTTTTCATTTTCTCTCTTTTTATTTGTATTTATATGTTTTTTAGGTCAATTTTTCTGATATTTTATACAATTCTGCGAATGCCGAGTATTGTTCGGTAATTGACATCTGAAATCATAATTCCGTTTTTCGGATTACTTGCATGTACAATCTGGTTATTACCAATGTAAATTCCAATGTGTCCGGAATACCAGACCAAATCTCCCGGTTTTGCATTTGCCACTCCATCAACTGCGCGGCCTGCCTTTCCCTGTTCTCCCGAAGTTCTCGGAAGTGAAATTCCAAAATGTTTATATACGCTCTGCACAAAACCGGAGCAGTCTGCACCATTTGTTAAGCTTGTACCGCCATAGACATATGGATTACCAACGAATTTTAAAGCATAGTTTGCAATCTCCTGTCCAAGTGTTTCCGCACTTGTATTTCCGCTTGAATTGCCAGATCCTGCTCCCTGATTAGCCGTCCCTGTAGAATTATTTTGGCTTCCGGAATTATTTCCGGAGGACGGCTTTGCGGATGAACTACCAGCGCCGTCAGTCGGCTTTTTATTTGCTTCCTGTCCGGCGGCAAGTGCTGCCTTTGCCGCTTCCTCTGCCTTCTTTCGCTCTTCCTCTTCTTTTTTCAAACGTGCGGCTTCCTCTTCTTTTGATTCTGCCTCCACGTTTTTTGTATATACCCTCACATAATCTGTGGACACATATCCGCTTCCATCTTCAAAGTCTACCTTCACCCAGCCTTCTGTTTCCTCTAATACCGTAAGTATTTCCTCAATAGGCACCAGTCCAAGTACTGCTGATTCTGTTGTTGCTTCCTGTCGCACTTTTAAGGTAGTGGTTGTTACTTCCGCAAGTCTGATACCGACTTCTTTGGCACGTCTTTCCGCTTCTTCGCCTATCAGAACAAATTCCGCTTTGACATACCCTTTTACACGACCTGACTCAATCTCATACCAGCCATTTTCTTCACCCAGCCTTCTTCCTACGGAATCATCATATAATTTCCCTAAAATCTCTCCTTCCTCACTAGGCAGACTTCTGATATTCACATAATTTGTAACATCTGCAATAATTAGATTGCTTTCGTTTTCCACTGCGCCTACAATTTCTTCTTCGCAAGTTTCCTCCGGTGCCGCACTTCCCACCTCATAGGCCATACGCTGCTCTACCTCTGCCTGTGCATGTTCAGATACTATTTCTTCTACTGCATCTGTAATGGTTCTTGCTACGCTCTCCGTTCCTTTTTTCGGTGCTGCCTCTACATTTTTCATACGCATTGCATCAGCACCTGCAATCACTGTACACACGCAAAGTCCCACACATAAAATTTTAACTTCTCTCCACTTCATCCTCTTTCCCCTTTTGTATTTTTTGTCCGCAAATTTATTACGAACATGTTACGTAATATTACAGGAAAAAGGCTTCTTTGTGAATACTTTTTGCCATGGGAATTACTGGTATTTTTCATT
>CAMGET010000003.1 GCA_946055175.1 uncultured Roseburia sp. | reverse complement strand
TCAAATCCCGGCAGCTAGAAAAAAAAACCGTCCCTGTTTTATGCAAGCGCATCTTCCTGCTTTTTTAAAATCTTTTTAATATTAAGTAAAAACAACGTTCCTGCCACCGTAACGGAAACAAAATCAGCTACCGGTTCTGCTAAGAATACTGCAAACACCTTGTCCTCAAGAAACATTGGCAATATATAAATCAATGGAATTAATAAAATAATCTTTCTTAAGCATGCAATAAACAGTGACAGTTTCGCCTGACCAAGTGAAACAAAGGTCTGCTGTACAGCCATCTGAATTCCAAAAACACCTGTTGCTGCCATATAGATACGCAATGCCCAGGCAGTTGTAGAAATCAGTTCCGGCGAACTGCTGTTAAACAGCCGAACGAAAAATTCCGGGAACAGCTGTACCATCGCCCAAAATGTTAGTGTATATCCTAAACCGATTGTAATCAGCAGCCGGTATGCACGCTTTACGCGATCCATTTTCCCTGCGCCGTAATTGTAACTTAAAATCGGCTGTGCTCCCTGCGAAAGTCCCTGTGTCGGCATAAACTGCAGCTGCATGATACTGCTTATAATTGTCATTGCGCCAACCGCAACATCACCGCCATATTTAGAAAGAGAGGAATTAAATGCAATATTTAAAATACTCTCTGTTGCAGTCATAATAAATGGAGAAATTCCTAATGCCAGTATTGGAAGTACTACTGTTTTCTCTAACCGCAAGTTTTCCTTTCGAAGCTTTAATCTGGTCTTCTCCCCTGTCAGAAATCTCATGACCCATGCTGCTGACACCGCTTGTGATAGAATTGTGGCAAGCGCAGCACCTTTCACACCCATACGGAATACAAAAATGAAAATTGGATCTAATATGATATTGCAGACCGCTCCAATGAGAACTGTTTTCATGGCAATCTGCGCAAATCCCTGTGTCGTAATAAACGTATTTAATCCCAGAGAAATCATAACAAAAATAGTTCCTGCAACATAAATGCGCATATAGGACAAAGCATATGGAAGCGTTCTATTGCTGGCACCAAACAAACGAAGTGCAGGTACACCTGTAATTTCTAATGTAATGGTCAGAATAACCGCGCATGTAGTTAACATTGCAAAACAGTTTCCAAGATATTTTTCTGCTGTCTCGTAATCCCCTTTTCCCATTGCGATAGAAGCTCTTGGTGCTCCACCCGCACCAACCAGATTGGAAAAAGCCGTAATAATCATAATAATCGGAAAACAAAGTCCTAATCCTGTTAATGCCACATCACCTGTTTCCGGTATGTGTCCTATATAAATACGATCCACCATGTTATAGAGCAGATTCACCATCTGTGCTACAATTGCAGGCAATGCAAGCTTCATTAAAAGCCTTCCCACACTGCCTTCACCAAGGTCTGTCGTGTTCTTCTTTTCTTCTTCCATTTTCCCTCTCCTTTTTATTTTCAAATAAACGCAACTATTATAGCCTATTTGCGCAAAATGTCAAGGGTATGGGCACCTGCTCCGATTAAATCTCTTCGTTCGCAGGTTGCCATCTGATATCCCATAAACTGTTCAAATTCCTCCTCCGTCAGCTGATTTAAAAACGGACGCATATAATTTGCCGGTCCGTCCGGTGATAAAATCTTAAGTCGTTTCAGCCCGGTAGCCTCTACCAGTTTATTGATATCTTCTATCCGCATATAATCATATAAATCTTCCGGTTCGGAAATCGTATGGAAATCTTCCGTAAGTCTGTTTTCTTTTACGCATTCTAAAATATGTCTCTCTTTAAACGCATAAGTTAAAACGCCGTACTCATTCATACAATATGCCACCATAATGATACCGTCGCATTTTGTCACACGCATCGCTTCTTCCAACGCCTGTTTTTTTTCTTCAAATGTAAACAGATGATACATCGGTCCAAACAAAAGCGTTACATCAAAACTTTCCGCTTCAAACCTTTTTAATTTCAGTGCATTTCCCTGATAAGCCTTTACGTTACTGCCCTTTGATTTTAAGATGCCCAGGTTATGTTTCACCAATTCCACTGCAGACACATCATAGCCTTCTTCCGATAACGGCACGCAGTATCGTCCGGTTCCCGCACCGATATCCAGAATCTTAATTTCACTCTTTTCCCGTCCGTCCTTTAAAAAGCTTTCCAGATATTCGTGTATATATTTCATGGAAACACGGAACTCCACCTGTCCATGTCTGGAATTTAACCGTTTTTCCTCATTAAATTTATTGTAATATTCCTCCAATTCAGTCATTGGTCTCATCCTAGTTTCTCCACTTCCACTACTGTAAGCATGCCTTCCTTCACACAAAAGCGCACATTCAACCCGGCAAACGCCACTCCGTAAATGCGCTTCTCATCCTCCTGATAGGCAGGTCTTGGATCCTGTTTTAGCACTTCTATCAGTGCCTTTTGTTTTTCCGCCGGGACCTGATTAAGCAGATTCTCCGGAAATATCACTGTAAGCTCATACTTCGCTCTTTCTTCTGCAAACCCACTCCTTGCATCAGGATGACTGTCTGCATAAGCAAGGTAAGGCTTGATGTCATAAATCGGTGTTCCATCCCGCAAATCCACGCCGGATACCACTAATGTCATTCCTTCCTCTGTCTGCTCGACCGCTTCCAGTCTCACGGAGGATAAACCGATGGGATTCGGGCGAAACGGGGAGCGTGTGGCAAACACACCCATGCGCGTTTCTCCTCCCAGTCTCGGTGGCCGCACCGTAGGAGACCAGGTATCCCGTTCCACACCTTCAAATTTCCACAAAAGCCACAGATAATCATAGCCTTCGATTCCCCGCAGCGCATCTGCATTCCGAAACTCAGGGGTAAAAACAATTCTGCCTGTAAGCTCCTTTACCAGACCGCTTTGCCTTGGAATTCCAAATTTCTGTGGGAAATCCGTGTAAATGTGTGCAATTATTTTCATGTAATCCTCCATGTTTTGCGAAGCAAAATCCCATTTTACGAAGTAAAATTTGTCCGATGACGAGGAGAGGATTTTCTCCTACGAATTCAAAAGCAGAAGCTTTGTATATTCTTCCTTCGGATGGTCAAAAATCTCCTGCGTATCTCCTGTCTCAATAATCCGGCCATCCTTCATCACCATGACGCGGTCACACATACGGTACACCACATTAATATCATGGGAAATAAACAGATAAGACAGCTGCATTTCCTCCTGAAATTGCTGCATCAGTTCCATAATCTGCGCCTGTATCGTAACGTCCAAAGCAGACACCGGTTCGTCCGCTACAATAAAACCGGGCTTCGTAATCAAAGCCTGCCCGATGCTGACACGCTGACGTTGTCCGCCGGAAAGCTGGGACGGCTTTCTATCATAATAGGATTCCTTTAAATCTATCTTTTTTAACATTTCATAGACCATTGCCCTGCGGTCTTCTTTGGTCATTGCAAGGGATTTGTCTAATTTTCCTGCTGCCCGAAGCGGCTCCTCTAAAAGCCAGCCGATAGTCTTTGTCGGATTTAAACTGCTGTACGGATCCTGAAAAATCATTTGTGGTCTTACGGTATCATGCGAAATGACACCGGTCACATCACGATTCATTCCAAGAATTGCCTTCGACAGGGAAGTTTTTCCGCAGCCGCTTTCTCCTACCAGTCCCAATACTTCTCCTTTGTGAAGAGTAAAACCGGCATCTTTTACAACATGATTCTTTTCTTTCCTTGCAAATAAACTGTTACTTCCTGCAGGATAATAAACATCTAAGTGCTCTACACGAAGGATTTCTTCGCCACTGACACGAGGTACTTTTTTGGGGATGCGAGAAGGGACAGCTTCCATCAGACGTCTGGTATAAGCTTCCTTTGGTGCTTCATAAATCTGTTTTGTCTCTCCCTGCTCTACAATACAGCCATCCTTCATTACCACGATACGATGACAAAGTCTCCGTGCCAAATTTAAATCATGGGTAATAAAGAGCATGGCATTTTTCTGTTTTTCATTAATTTCTTTTAATAGTGCAATAATCTGATTCTGAATGGTTACATCCAAAGCCGTAGTCGGCTCGTCTGCCACCAAAAGCTTCGGTTTCAAAATGATTGCCATGGCAATCATGACCCTTTGGCGCATACCACCGGAAAGCTGATGCGGATAGCTGTCATAGACTTTCTTTGTATCCTTTAGGCCTACTGATGCGAAGGTCTTAAGTACCTTTTCTTTCATTTCTTCCTTTGACAGCTTCGTATGGAGCTTTAACACTTCCTCCACCTGTGCGCCCACACGTTTTGTCGGATTTAAAGACGTCATTGGTTCCTGAAAAATCATCGTCATTTCATCGCCCTGATATTTTTGGTATAGTGCCTTATCACGCGTTTTCCCCGCTTCCGCCAGCACTACATCATCAAACAGGATCCGCCCGCTTGTAAGAACTGCATCTTCTGCTACCAGCCCCATCAGCGTTAAGGCCGTCACGGATTTTCCCGAACCGGACTCTCCGACCACCCCGACAATTTCTCCGTCTCCGATTTCAATTGTTACATTTTTTACAACCTCCGTGCCATCAAACGCTACGGAAAGATGATCAATTTTTATCATTCAAACAGCCCTCTAATTATTCCATCTGCGAATTCCCTCACCAAGCAGGGAAAATCCAAGCACAATCCACACAATTGCAAGTCCCGGTGCCAATGCATACCACGGAGCACTCGATAAATACCCTTGTGCATCCGAAAGCATCTTTCCAAGGCTGGCTGCCGGCGGCTGTACACCAATTCCAAGAAAACTCATACCCGATTCTGCTAAAATTGCGTTATTAAAACCGATGACAATTGACACCAAAAATGTAGAAAAAATATTCGGCAGAATATGCACAAATAAAATGCGTGCCCATCCGACTCCCATAAGTCTTGCCCTTGCTATAAAATCCGCATCCCGGTATTTGATAAATTCACTTCTTACGATACGGATATAGCTTGGGCAAAACGCAATGGATAACGCCAGAATCAATTTTTCTACGCCACCGCCTAAAACACTTAAAATCACCAATGCCAGCAGAATACTTGGGAATCCGTTTACAGCATCGGTAAATCGCATCGTAATTTCATCAATCAAGCCACCAAAATAACCGGTAAGTGCGCCTACAAGTACTCCTACCAAAGCAGAAGCCGCCACTACCAGAACGCTGATAACCACCGTCGTTTCCACGCCCTCCATCACACGGGATAAAATATCCCGTCCGAAGTTGTCCGTTCCAAACCAGTGTGCAAATGACGGCGGTGCGAACTTCAAAGACGCAGACATGGCGGTAGCATCATAAGGCGTCCAAAATGCCCCTATGACTGCTATCGCCAAAGTAATCCCGGTCATGACAAGTCCAGCGACCAGATAATTATTCCATTTTTTCTTTTCTCTTGTGTTCTTTTGTTTCATCGAAAAGCTCCACTATTTGCTACTGATTCTCGGGTCAATCATGCGATATAAAATATCAATCAATGCATACACGATAATCACAACGGACGTAATATATAAAACGAGAATTTCCACCACCGGAAAATCTCTGGTTGAAATCGAACTAATCAGCAGTCGGCCTACTCCCGGCAAGCCGAAAACCTGCTCCACCACAATACTTCCCGCAATCGTTTCTGCAATAATCATACCAAGAAACGTCACCACGGGCATCAAGGCATTTCGAAGTACGTGTGCATACATCACACGTCTGTTTGTACAGCCCTTGCTGTACGCAGTTCTGACATAATCAGAACGCATTTCTGTCAGCATAGAATTTCTTAAAAATCTTGCTGTCATTGCAATTTTAGGAATTGCAATGGAGATTGCAGGGAACAGCAGATAATGCATAAATCCCGCAAAATCTTCCCGGTATGACACATAGCCACCCGGAGTAAAACACTTTAAAATAATACCAAATAAATAGGTCACTAAAATTCCCAGGAAAAAGGCCGGAACCGCCATCGCCGTCTGGCTGATTACATTTAAAGCCGCATCCAGATAATGGTTTTTGCTTCTCGCCCATAATACTCCCAAAGGAATGGATATCACAATAATTAAAATCAAAGAATAGAATGCCAGCCACAGTGTTACCGGGAGTTTATCCCCTATCAGTTCTGCCACGGGCATTCTTTCATTCATACTTTTTGAATACCGGTAACTGACTCCAAGGTCTCCCTTAAGTACTCCCGATACCCAATTCATATAGCGTTCCACCGGCGGGTCGTTTAACCCCAGTTCTTCGCGCAAAAGTTCCTCCATCTCCGGTGTAGCCTCTGTACCGAGAATTGAGGTCACGACATCACCCGGTATCACCTGAAAGGCTAAAAAGGCAGCAGCCGAAACTAAAAACAATGTCATAATGAGAGTAATAATTTTTTTACAAATATATTTCATCGCTGCCTTTTTTCCTTTCTTCTTTTCTTCTTTTACCGGCTTATTGATTTACCCAGTATACTGTACTCATATCCTGCACATAAATAGGGTAAAACTTGTATCCGGCAAGATTTTTGTTCATTGCAATGGTAATTGGTGGTACCTGAATAAATGCACTACCTGCCTCCTCACAAAGAATGTGCTGTAATTCTCTGTAATATACAGCTTTTTCCTCCAGAGTTAAACATTCCTGAGCCTTTGCATAGGTCTCATCGAATTTCTCACTGTTAAAGTTCACAAAGTTCTTCTTCGAGTCGCTTACAAAGCGGTTTAACAAATAACCCGGAGTCATATCGCTTGTAATACCACAGATGGTGCCTTCATACTTTCTTCCCTTATAGGTTTCTTCTAACCAGACACCCCATTCTACCGGATTAATGGTGACATTGATACCGGCCAGCTTTAACTGCTCTGCCACAACCTCTGTTGTCTCAACGTGTACATCGTAGTTGGAAGGTACTGTAATTTCGAGGTCAAAACCATCCGGATATCCTGCTTCCGTCAAAAGCTGCTTTGCCATCTCGATGTTGGCAGTATTGCCATACATCTCGTTTAAGTCTACATAATACTCTTCTAAAGTAGGAAGCATTGCAGAACTGATTGGCACCCCGTTTCCACCGGTTACAAACTCATTGATTGCATCTTTGTCCAGTGCATAGCAGATTGCCTGTCTGACTCTTTCATCCGCAAGTGGGCCTTTGGCACAGTTTAAAAAGAGTGCCTGTACGACATTGGAAGGTGCTGATACAATGTTGAATTCACCTGCAAGTTCGTTTGCCTGTGAATCGGTCAGATACGGGCAGACATCAACCGAGCCGCCCTTAATATCCAGCATTGCTGTATCAACATTTGAAATAATCTTAAAGGTTACCTCATCCAGATAAGGCAGACCTTCCTGCCAGTACTCTGTGTTTTTTGCCAGTACAATTCCTTCCTGCGGCACGTAAGAAACAAAAGAAAACGGTCCAGTACCAATTGGTGCCGCATTCTCATCTTCTCCGCTGCCGGCAGGAATAATTGCTGCCGTAAAGCTGTAAATCAGCTCAGGGTTTGGGCTATCAACTGTTACTTGAACCGTCTTTTCATCTAAAATTGCTACGTCTGTGATGACACTTAAGGTTGACACAAGCGGTGTTCCGTCCAAAAGACCGGATACACGGTCTAAGGAGTATTTCACATCCTCAGCTGTCACTTCATTTCCATTATGGAATTTTACACCATCACGTAATGTAAATGTATAAACCAATCCATCTTCGGAAATTGTGTAATCACTTGCAATTGCATTTATTAAGTTACCGTTTTCATCAGGTTTTACTAAACCTTCAAAAATATTAAACAGTATCTCTGTGGTTCCTGCCGCTGTTGCTTTATGTGGGTCAAGACTGTCGATATCCTGCTGTATACCTACTACGACAGAGCCTCCGTAAACCGGCTCTGCATCCTGGGTGGTATTCGCCCCGGATTCTGTGGAAGTTGTTGCTTCCGTAGAGGAATTATCCTCCGAAGACTCTCCTGTACCGCCTGCGCAAGCGCTTAGTGCAGTCATTGTCAGAACAGTCATAAGTAAGAAACTAATTAATCGTTTTTTCACTATTTGTTCTCCTCTTCGTCAAATAAACCTCTCACTATTCTATTGTCGTTAACATTTTAACACACTTTTTTTATCTTGCAATCTTTTTTTTTGTCTTTACAAAATTTTTACAAAAGTGGTGTTTAGTTCGCGGTTACTACTCCATTTTCCGCATCCAGTTCTACAAAGGAGCTGGATTTTAGGATTTCGAGAGCGTTCTCAGACCCAATCAAAACCGGAATATCCAGGCTTAATCCTACAATTGCAGCATGACAATTTGCATCATCTGTTTCCACGATTAAACCTGCTGCCTGGCGGATTTGTTCCATCATTTCGTTGTTTGTGTCTCTGGCAACAATGATATCACCGGACTTAAACTGTTTTAAGTCATTCTCATCGTGGCAGACACATAAATTTGCAGAAACGCTCTTTTTATTGATGCCACGGCCACGTACCAGAATATGACCTGCTACCTGCACTTTAATCAAATTCGTCGTACCGGAAACTCCAAGCGGAACACCGGCTGTTAATACTACAACATCTCCCTTTGAAATAAAGCCGGCTTTTTCTGTCGCATCTACCGCATAGTCAAACAAGTCTTGTGCATTATCTTTCTTCTCCAGCAAAAGTGGCAATACGCCCCAGGAGAGACCGGTCTGACGGTATACCTTTTCTGTCAGGCATCCACAGATAATCGGTGTTGCCGGACGGTATTTCGATACCATACGAGCAGTACGCCCTGATTTTGTAACCGTAATAATTGCAGCTGCATTTAAATCCTCTGCCATCGTACAGGTTGCATGAGAAATTGCATTTGTCATATCCGGATTACTTAACGTATGTCTGGTACGCAAACGCTGCCAATAATTAATATCCTGTTCTGTTCTCATCGCAATACGTACCATGGTCTTTAGTGCTTCTACCGGATACATACCGGCTGCCGTCTCACCGGAAAGCATGATTGCACTTGTTCCGTCATAAATCGCATTGGCTACGTCCGTTGACTCTGCTCTGGTTGGTCTTGGATGTTTCATCATGGAATCCAGCATCTGTGTTGCTGTAATAACCACCTTTCCTGCATCCAATACTTTTTTAATAATCATTTTCTGCATGACCGGAACATCTTCCAACGGAATCTCAACACCCATGTCACCACGGGCAACCATGATACCATCAGAAACGCGGATGATTTCATCGATATTTTTGACACCCTGCATATTCTCAATTTTTGCAATAATCTTAATATCTTTACCGCCTTTTTCCTTTAGAATCTTGCGAATGGCAAGAACATCATCTGCGTTGCGCACAAAGGAAGCTGCAATAAAATCATAATCATTTTCAATACCAAAAAGGATATCATTATAATCCTTTTCACTGATATATGGCATAGAAAGATCTACATTCGGAACATTCACGCCCTTTTTATTGGATATGATTCCGCTGTTTAACACACGGCATACAATATTCATCGGCTGATGACCTTCTGCATCTGCTTTTGCTCCGGCAACCGGTTCGATTGAAATCACTTCCATTCCGATTAAACCATCATCAATCAGAATATGTCCCCCCACTTTGACATCATTTGGTAAATTTTTATAAGTGACAGAAACACGATTTGCATCACCTAATATTTCTTCCGTTGTCAGTGTAAAGGTCTGTCCACTCTTTAACTCTACCTTTCCATCCGCAAAATCACGCAGTCTGATTTCCGGTCCTTTTGTATCCAGCAGTGCTGCAACCGGACATTTTAATTCTGTGCGCAATTTACAAAGCTGTTCTAAGCGTCCTTTCTGCTCCTCATAGCTTCCGTGTGAAAAATTAAAACGTGCAACATTCATACCTTCCAAAATCAGCTGCTTTAATACATCACCTTTATCAGTTGCCGGTCCCAGTGTACAAATAATTTTTGTCTTTCTAAACATTTACAAGTCTCCATTCTTTGTTCTATTTCAATATTACTTTCTTGAGTCATGAAGCAGACTCATTTTCATATCATAGTAATCCGGGGTCATATCCATATAGTGTTTATGCGGATTATAGAATCGCTGTTCTTCTTCCCAGATTTCTTCCTTCAGCTGTTTGTCTACATAAGCCCTGATTTCTTTCAATGATGGCTGGCTATATACCCTTTTACCATTTTCGAAAATTTTCTGTTGAAGCGGTTTTACCGTACAATTTGTAAAAAACTGATTTTTCCATGGCATTTCCGGATCTACAAATCGAAACTCCTTTGTCATATCGATTTCTTCCTCTGCCTTTGCAATCAAATCCGCTCTGGCTTTTCCCTTAGCATCATAGACACGATACACCTTTTTCAATCCCGGATTCGTGATTTTCTCTACATTTCCGGAAATCTTAATACGGGGCATAAAGGTACCATTTTCTTCCACTGCCGCAATCTTATATACGGCACCAAGAAGTGATATGGTATCATCCGAATATTCACTGGAAGCACCTGTAATTAAACGCTCTCCCACACCATAACTATCAATTTTCGCATTCTGCGCAATTAAAGAATTAATAGTGTATTCATCCAGGCTGTTGGAAACAATAATCTTACAATCCGTAAGTCCTGCTTCATCCAGCATATCGCGAACCTTAATAGAAAGGTAGGCAAGGTCTCCACTGTCAATACGAATTCCCTTTAGGCGTTTTCCCATCGGTTCCAGTACTTCTTTTGCGGTACGGATTGCATTCGGGATTCCGGATTTTAAGGTATCATAGGTATCTACCAGCAATACGGTATTATCCGGGTAGTTTTCTGCATAATGCTTAAATGCTTCAAACTCATCCTGGTAATACATCACCCAGCTGTGTGCCATCGTGCCGCTTACCGGAATATCAAACATCTGCCCTGCCAAAACAGTGGCCGTTCCAACTGCACCGCCAATATAAGCAGCTCTGGCACCATATACTGCCGCATCCATATTGTGAGCGCGTCTTGCTCCAAAATCAGCCACCGCTTTTCCGGCAGCAGCTTTTACAATTCTTCTTGTCTTTGTTGCCACCAGGGACTGGTGATTTACCAATGCCAGAATCGCTGTCTCAACCAACTGTGCATCAATAAGCGGTGCCACCACAGTAATCACCGGTTCATTGGGATACATAATCGTTCCTTCCGGGAATGCATACAAGTCGCCGTGGAAAGAGAATGTTTTCAAATAAGTCAGGAAGTCCTCCGTAAAAGTATTCAAAGATCGTAAGTACGCAACATCTTCCTCAGAAAAATGCAGGTTTTCAATATACTCTATAATCTGCTCCAATCCGGCAAAAATAGCAAAACCGCCTCTGTCCGGATTCTTGCGGTAAAATACGTCAAAGGCTACTCTCGTTTCTTTATCCCCATCGTTAAAATAGCCGTTTGCCATTGTAAGCTCGTACAAATCCATTACCATTGTCAAATTTCGTTGTTCTGACTGCTTCATCGGTACATTTCCTCCCGCTATTGTTCTTCCTGTGGTAAAACAAGGGAATCTATCAATTCCCAGATTTCATCTCTTCCCTGCTTGGTTTCCGCAGAAAATGGAATAATAATGGTTCCCGGTTTTACCTTTAATCCTTCTCTGATTGCCTTAATATTCTTCTGCACCTGGCTGCGCTTAATCTTGTCCAGTTTTGTGGCGATGATGATTGGCGCATATCCCTGGTAATCCATCCATTCATACATCATTCTATCATTTGCGGATGGGTCATGACGAATATCAATCAACAAAAAGACTGCCTTTAATTTTTTAGAAGTCTTTAAGTATTTTTCAATCATTTTGCCCCATTTTTCTTTTTCACTCTCTGAAACCTTGGCATAACCATATCCCGGCAAATCTACCAGATACATGGCATCATTGATATTGTAAAAGTTAATGGTCTGCGTTTTCCCCGGCTGCGCTGAGGTCCTTGCAAGGGATTTCCGGTTCATGAGTGCATTTATCAACGAAGATTTTCCCACATTTGACTTTCCGGCAAATGCTACTTCATTATATAGATTATCCGGAATTTTACTTGTGATACCACAAACGGTTTCCAGGCTTACATTTTTTATTACCATCATGTGCTCCTTAACATTATTATCATACGACTTTGGTACTTATTTCACAAGAGCAACATTTAGCACATCCTCTATCTGCTCCACAAAAACAAATTCCAAGCCTTTTTTTATTTCAGCCGCAATCTCATCCACATCTTTCTCATTTTTCTTCGGAATGCAGACTGTCTTAATTCCTGCATTTTTAGCGGCTAAAATTTTTTCTTTTAAACCTCCGATTGGAAGCACCCGTCCGCGCAGTGTGATTTCTCCTGTCATGGCTACATCTGCTCTTACCGGTTTCTTAATAATTGCCGACAACATGGCTGTAGCCATGGTAATGCCTGCCGATGGTCCATCCTTTGGAACTGCTCCTTCCGGAATATGAATATGGATATCATGTTCTTGGAAAAACTTCTTCGGAATCTGATATTGTTCACTCACAGAACGGATATAACTGATTCCGGCCTGAGCAGACTCTTTCATCACATCTCCAAGCTGTCCCGTGAGCAGAAACTCGCCTTTTCCCGGCATGATATTTACTTCAATTTCTAACGTATCTCCGCCTACACTAGTCCATGCAAGGCCTCGTACAACACCGATTTCGTCCTGCTCATTTTTCCTATCAAAATCATACTTCACTTTTCCAAGATACTTTGTCAGATTCTGTTCCGTTATCTTAATTTTTTGCTTTTTGTCCTCGTATATTTCTCTTGCAGCTTTCCGGCAGATTTCACCCAGTTTCCGCTCCAGATTACGAACACCGGCTTCTCTTGTATAGCCGCTTATAATAGCAGCGAGCGCCTTATCACTTACGGTAAGTTCTCCTTCTTTTAACCCGTTTTTCGTCATCTGTTTATTAAGCAAATGGCGCTTTGCGATATGCAGTTTTTCATTTTCTGTATAGCTGGATACCTCGATTACTTCCATACGGTCTAAAAGAGGTCTTGGAATATTCTGTACGGAGTTAGCGGTCGCAATAAAAAGTACCTCAGACAAATCAATCGGTATTTCTATATAGTGGTCACGGAACTTATTATTTTGTTCAGAATCCAATACTTCCAGCAAGGCTGAAGCCGGATCTCCTTTAAAATCTCCGCTCATCTTATCAATTTCATCCAATAACATAAGAGGGTTCTTAACACCGGCACTCTTTAAACCATTTACAATGCGCCCCGGCATTGCACCTACATAGGTTCTTCTGTGTCCACGGATTTCCGCCTCGTCCCGGACACCGCCCAGACAGATGCGCACATACTTTTTATCCAACGCCCTTGCAACCGAACGCGCAATACTCGTTTTACCGGTTCCCGGAGGTCCGACAAGACAAATAATCGGACTTTCTCCTTTACTGGTCAGATTACGCACTGCCAAAAACTCTAACATACGTTCTTTTACTTTTTCCAGCCCGTAATGATCCTCATCCAAAATACGTTCTGCATTTTTAATATCACGATTATCTCTGGAAGTCTTATCCCAAGGCAGTTCTAAAAGCGTTTCTATATAGCCTCTGGATACTGCACTTTCCGAAGAACTTGATGCAATATTTTTAAAGCGGTCAATCTCTTTGTTAATCTTATCCTTTACTTCCTTATCCGCCTTCAGTTTTTTAAGAGCATCCTTAAAAGCATCGGCATCCGACTCCGTATTATCTTCTCCCAGCTCCTCTCGAATGACCTTCATCTGCTCTCGCAGTAAATACTCTTTCTGATTTTTATCTACTCGTTCTTTCACTTTCTTTTGGAAATCATTTTTTATTGCGGTTACCTCAATTTCCTTAATTAAAAGTGCCATCAAAACTTCATAACGTTCTGTCAAAGAAACTGCTTCTAAGATTTTTTGTTTTTCTTCATAATGCACCGGAATATTATTTGCCAATAAATCCATCAGCTTCTTTAAATCATTCATTTCATTTAAATGCCGCTGCAGATCTTTCCCCACTTTGGGATTGACAGCCAGATATTTTCCAAAAGTCTCCTGTACACTGCGTACCATGGCTTCTTTTACTTCCTCAGGCAGTTCTCCTTCTGCTTCTTCATCAAAGCAGATAACCTCTGTATACAGATAATCTGTGCTGTCAAGAAATGCAGATAGTTCCGCCCGTTCTTTTCCTTCTACCAAAATACGGACCACTTTATTCTGAAGCTTAATTACCTGCTTCACTTCAGCAATTGTACCAATTTTGTAAACATCCTCAATACCCGGTTCTTCTTGTTCTACATCCTTCTGCGCAACAAGAAAAATATGCTGTTCATCCATCATACTTTCTTCTACTGCCCGAATGGATTTTTCACGACTTACATCAAAATGAGCAATCATCCCCGGCAGAATCACCATCCCGCGCAATGCAACTGCAGGTAGTTTTCTAATCATTGTATCCATCATTTCTCCATGTACATATCATTATTTACACAAAGAGTCTGCATACATGCAGACTCCTCCAAATTAACTTGCTTCAATCTTTTTTATATCCTGACCTTCAACCGCCAAAGCATCTTCTACCATTTCTTTTGTAATCACACATTTTGCGATTGACTCGTCAGAAGGAATCTGATACATCAAATCCAAAGTAGCTGCTTCCATAATAGCACGAAGACCTCTTGCTCCGGTCTTTCGCTCCAGCGCTTTGTCTACAATTGTTTCCAATGCAGATTCTTCAAATTCCAAAGCCACTCCGTCCAGTTCAAACAACTTCATATACTGCTTGGCCAAGGCATTCTTCGGCTCTTTTAAAATACGGATAAGTGCCTCCTTATCCAGCATATCTAATGCTACCGTTACCGGAACACGTCCGATAAACTCCGGTATCAGACCAAATTTAATAAAATCCTGTGGAAGAACATGTTTAAATGCCTCTCCCACATTCATCTCACCCTTTGCCTGTACAGTTGCGTTAAATCCAATGGTTTTCTGATCAAGTCGTTTCTCGACTATCTTTTCCAGACCATCAAAAGCACCTCCACATATGAATAAGATATTTGTCGTATCAATTGGTATCAATTCCTGCTGTGGATGCTTTCTTCCTCCCTGTGGCGGAACAGAGGCAACCGTACCTTCTAAGATTTTTAACAGTGCCTGTTGTACACCTTCGCCGGAAACGTCTCTGGTAATGGAAACGTTCTCTGATTTCTTTGATATCTTATCAATTTCATCGATGTAAATAATACCATGCTGGGCGCGTTCTATATCATAATCTGCTGCCTGAATCAATTTCAAAAGAATATTTTCTACATCTTCACCGACATACCCTGCTTCTGTTAATGTAGTAGCATCTGCAATCGCGAATGGTACATTCAGAATTTTTGCCAGCGTCTGTGCCAGAAATGTCTTACCGGAACCGGTAGGACCAAGCATTAAGATATTACTTTTCTGTAATTCCACATCGCCGGTATCTCCTGCCATAATTCTTTTATAATGATTATATACAGCTACCGACAATACTTTTTTTGCCTGTTCCTGACCGATTACGTACTCATCCAGAAATGCTTTCATTTCCTTTGGTTTAATCAGATTAATCTCTTCCTTAGCAGACTTTGTTCCCTTGCCTTGGTCTTCTTCCATTTCTTCTTCGATGATTTCAGCACAAATATCTACACACTCATCACAAATA
>CAMGET010000002.1 GCA_946055175.1 uncultured Roseburia sp. | reverse complement strand
GATATTTTAGCAAAAGGGAGGTGTGAATATTAACACAGCAATATTTCGGAAGATCAAAAACCGCCTGTGAAACAATCTGTCCAAATGCCTCTACAACAAAAACATCTGCCTCATATTTTTTCAGATATGCAATGCTCTCCTCGGCACGAATTCGTTCCGGCTGAAATACTTCAATTCCGTGTGCAAGGGCACATTCTTTTACCGGAGTAGGCTTTAATGCCTTGCTTCTGCCAACCGGCTTATCCGGCTGCGATACAACGAGCACCACCTCATGTCCTGCCTTAATTATTTCCTCTAATGCCGGGACCGCAATGTCCGGCGTTCCCATAAAAACAACTTTCATTTATTCCTCATCCTCTTCATAGGTCACATCATGAATCTGACCTTCCACTTTTTCTGTGTACATATGTCCATCCAAATGGTCTAGCTCATGGCAGATTGCCCTTGCCATCAGTTCCTCCCCTTCGATGATATATTCTTCCATGTTTTCATCAAAAGCACGTGCTTTTACATAGTTCGGACGGGTGACACAGCCTGCCTTTCCCGGAAGACTAAGGCAACCCTCATCTCCTGTCTGTTCACCGGAGGTCTCTAAAATCTCCGGATTAATCATGATGACCGGTCCTTCTCCGATGTCAATGACAACCAGCCTCTTTAAGACTCCCACCTGTGGTGCCGCAAGTCCTACACCATTTGCTTCATACATCGTTTCCAACATATCATCAATCAGTTCTTCAATCTTTGGTGTAATCTCCTTTACTTCTTTACATTTTTTCTCTAATACAGGATCTCCCTGCAAACGAATTGTTCTAAGTGCCATTTCTTATTCCTTTCTGTTAAAACCCATTCATCGGGTCAAAATCAAATTGTATGATGATATTTTTATAAGCTGCATTGTCTTTCATCTGTGCTTCGACGAAATCCTTCACTTCTACCAGTCTGTCATAATTGTCTGCACGCAGGTACATTACCTTTTTATATATGTCATTCACCTTTGCGATTGCCGCATCCGCAGGTCCAATCAAAGAAACTCCCATAACTTTCTGCTCTTTTATCAGCTCTGCCAGCTTCTTCGCTGTTTCTGCAACAGTCTCTTCTGCCTTTCCGGCACATAAAATAACCAGCATATGGCAGATTGGCGGATAACGCAGCACCTTGCGATAGGAAATTTCCTGTTCGTAAAAGGCTTCATAGTTCTGCTCTTTTGCTGTAAGAATGCTGTAATGCTCCGGCTGGTATGTCTGGATTACGACCTCACCGGGTTCCTTGCCTCTTCCCGCACGTCCTGCCGCCTGTGTCAGCAATTGGAAAGTACGCTCAGAAGCTCTGTAATCACTGACATAAAGGGATAAATCCGCTGCCAGTACACCGACTAGTGTCACATTCGGGAAATCATGCCCTTTTACAATCATCTGTGTTCCAATCAGAATATCTGCCTCCTGATTGGCAAATGCTGACAAAATCTGCTCATAATCATCCTTGTTACGGGTGGTATCAAAATCCATTCGAAGTACTCTTGCCATTGGAAATCGTTCTTTTACAATTGCTTCAATTTTTTGCGTGCCTGCTTTAAAACCGCTGATATACTTTGATCCGCACGAAGGGCAAACCTTTGCTTCCGGCTCTTCATATCCGCAATAATGGCAAATCATTTTCCCATTGTTATGCTGACTTAGTGAAACATCGCAATGCGGACATTTTATCACATGACCGCAGGCTCTGCAAGAAACAAAACCGGACACACCCCTTCGGTTCAAAAAAAGCATGATTTGCTGTTTCTTTTTTAATCTGTCTTCCATCAGTTTCTGTAAACGAATGCTCAATATAGAACGGTTTCCCCTGCGTATTTCCTCACGCAAATCAATCACATGGCAGGTTGGAAGGGTTGCACTCGATGCACGCTGTTTTAACTCAAGAAGCTGATATTCACCATTTACTGCTTTGTAATAGCTTTCCACAGAAGGAGTTGCTGATCCCAAAACCACGCTTGCTCCACACATCTTTGCCCGTTCAATGGCCGTTTCCCTTGCATGATACCGTGGTAACGTCTCGCTCTTATAACTGCTCTCATGCTCTTCATCTATAATAATCAGTCCAAGCTTCTGAAATGGCGTAAATAATGCCGACCTTGGACCAATCATAATATCAATGTCCCCTTTTTTTGCCCGCTCATACTGATCAAAACGCTCTCCTGCAGACAATCTGGAATTTAAAATCGACACACGACTGCCAAAACGGTTATAAAAACGCATAACGGTCTGATAGGTTAATGCAATTTCAGGAATCAGAACAATTGCCTGTTTTCCTTCTGCCAGTATTTTTGCAATCAGCTCCATATAAACTTCCGTCTTACCGCTTCCCGTGACGCCCTTTAACAGATATGTCTTCGGAAGATTCTTTTCCAAATTCTCTGTCACAACATCTACAACTTCCTGCTGAGCTTCATTGAGTGTAAGATGATATCCTTTGCTTTCCAAATGCTCTACCGGATTGCGATAGGAATTTTCTGTATCAATTGCGACGATTCCAAGTTCTTCCAGCGCCCGGATAACGGTTCCTGTTACGTTGAGCTTCTTTGTAATAATTTCCCAGTCCAATTCCTGTTCTTCTATCAGGGCTGACAAAAGTCTTGCTCTGGCAGTGCTTCGTTTATTTCGTTCAAACTCGGCCAGCTGATTTTTTGCTTCTATCGCTCCAAGCAAAAGGCGTACCGTTTTATGCTCTACTGCCGTCATTTTTTTCTTAATCGGCAGAACTGTTTTTAAAGCCTGATTCATAGTAGCACCATAGTTACGCCGCATCCATCCCGCTAAGGCTATTAACTGACTTTCGATTGGAACGCTGTCTGTCACAATTCCAATGATATCCTTTAATTTTGTAACCTCATATTCCGGTTCATCGGTAAGTTCTACTACGTATCCCTTTACCTTTCTGGCTCCAAAAGGAATATATACCTGCATCCCCAACGCAAGACGTTCCCGCATACGTTCCGGCACCCTGTATTGAAACGTCTTATCCAATTTTTCATGTGAAATATCAACAATGATATTTGCGTACTGTGCCATCTGCCACCTCTTTTGCAAAATTACTACTAATACTTGATTATATGTCAGATATCCCGAATTTACAAGTTTTTGACCGTTTAATTAAGAAAATCATAACACTTTTTGTATGATTTTTTTACATTTGGAAATACTAACCAAATAAGAAATGTTCGGAGGATTTTATGTTTCGCAAAAACTTTTTCATCTGCGGCCTGACCGGCTGGTGTATAGAAATTATTTTTACTTCCCTTGGTGCCTTTTTGCAGGGGGATCTGCGCTTAATCGGGCAGACCTCGCTTTGGATGTTTCCCATCTATGGTTTGGCTGCCTTCATCAAGCCCCTCTATGAAGTCATAAAAAAATTGCCATTGCTGTTACGTGGCTGCATCTATTCTTTTTGCATCCTTATCTGTGAATATATAAGCGGTATGCTTTTAAAAAAACACCATTTATGTCCCTGGGATTACAGTAATTCTCCCACTAACATAAATGGTGTTATCCGCCTTGATTATGCAGCGCTTTGGGCACTTGCAGGCCTGCTTTTTGAGCGTATTGTCACACGTGATTAATCTGCATCGATATGGTCACAGATACAGTCTGTATCTTCCTCTACAATTGCACCGATATCCACGGTATTAAGGGTACGTCTCTTAATACGGGCAGCTTCTGACGCTTTTAAGATGTAATTTTTTATTTCTTTTGCATGTTTGATGTGCTCTAAATGTATCTCAGGATTGGTCACATCTCCTGTGTAACAGATGACTGTTCCCAGTCCAAACATACGCTCCATTAATGTAGTTACAAGCTTTACGTCCTGAATCTTGTACATGTAGCAGTCATTTTCTTCTGTCTTTAATAACCCTTCCTGAATGGTCAGCATATCATCCGTAAGTGTATATTTCGTAAAAGTCCATGGAAGTCCAAAAAATAGCAGGCGCTTACGCTCTTTATATATCGGTTCTTCCTTTATTTCCATGTTTTCTGTATTCTTTTCCTCTGCCATAATTACCAATCTCCTTTGCTTCTTTTGCCTCTATTTTACTCTTCCTTCTCTTCATCTGCAACTAATTATTTTTTACTCTTGCAAATCGCATTTTATTATTATAAGATATAAAAAATACAAAATAAAGGAGTAAATTTATGCGACATTTAATGAGTCCTTTAGACTTCTCCGTTGAGGAGCTGGATGCGCTTTTAGATTTAGCCAATGACATCGAAAAGTATCCCGAGAAATATGCTCATGCCTGTGCCGGTAAGAAGCTTGCAACCTGTTTCTACGAACCGAGTACTCGTACCAGACTAAGTTTTGAAGCTGCCATGCTAAATCTTGGTGGTTCTGTTTTAGGTTTCTCCAGTGCAGATTCCAGTTCTGCTGCCAAAGGAGAAAGTGTTTCCGATACCATTCGTGTTATTTCCTGTTACGCAGACATCTGTGCAATGCGTCACCCAAAAGAAGGTGCACCTTTAGTTGCTTCACAAAAATCAACCATTCCTGTTATCAATGCCGGCGACGGCGGTCACCAACATCCAACCCAGACTTTAACCGATTTATTAACCATCCGTTCCTTAAAGGGCGAATTGGGCAATATTACCATCGGTCTCTGCGGGGATTTAAAATTTGGACGAACCGTACATTCCCTGATTCATGCATTAATCCGGTATCCAAATGTGCGCTTTGTACTGATATCACCGGAAGAATTACGTGTTCCAAGTTATATTCGTGAAGATGTATTGGAAGCAAAGCACATACCTTATACAGAGGTAGAGCGTTTAGAGGACGCCATGCCTGAATTGGATATCCTTTATATGACCCGTGTTCAGAAGGAACGTTTCTTCAACGAAGAGGATTACATCCGCTTAAAAGACTATTATGTACTGACCAAAGCCAAAATGGAACTGGCGAAAAAAGATATGCTGGTCCTGCACCCGCTTCCTCGTGTCAATGAAATTTCCGTGGAAGTGGATGATGACCCGAGAGCAGCCTACTTCCGTCAGGCACAGTATGGTGTCTATGTTCGTATGGCTCTGATTCTTACTTTGCTGGAAATTAAAGTGGAATAATACAAAGAAAGGAATACTGTTATGTTAACAATTAGCGGAATTCAGGAAGGTTTTGTACTTGACCATATTCAGGCAGGCATGAGCCTTCAGATTTATCATGATTTGAAATTAGACGAGTTGGACTGTACCGTTGCTATCATTAAGAATGTGAAAAGCAATAAAATGGGCAGAAAGGATATTTTAAAGGTAGAATGTCCGATAGAAGCTCTTGACTTGGATATTCTCGGCTTCATTGATCACAATATCACCGTAAATGTCATCAAAGACAACTCCATCGTTGAGAAAAAAATCTTGCATCTTCCGAAACAGGTGAAAAACGTCATCAAATGTAAGAATCCTCGTTGTATCTCCTCTGTCGAACAGGAACTTGACCAGATTTTTATTCTCTCTGATTCTGAGAAAGAGGTTTACCGTTGCAAGTACTGTGAAGAAAAGTACGCAAATCCAAGAAGACGATAAAAAGGTGCGCCGTTAGGCGCACCTTTTCTTTTAACACGGTCCGCAGCAACAACAGTTGCAAAGCATATTTAAAAACAACATACTTAAGCACCAGTTTCCTGTACTTGCATAAGGTCTCTCATAACCGCTTCCCATATTGGTATACCAGGTACCGCCATATTCTAAATGCTGTAAAAACTGACGATACTGAGAATTACTCGGTTCCATGTCAACCGCTTTCCCTGCATACTGCTTGGCCATAATATTATTACCAAGTCCCTGATTGGCCAGTGCGCTATAGTAATACCAACGGGCATTTCGCTCTGATTCTGCCATCCCATTGAGCACATTTACGGCTTCTCTGTAGCAACCGTTCGTAATATAGTTTGCAGCTGCACGCATCTGTACCGATTCTGTATCAGAGGAACCAGAGCCCGAATTATTATAGGTATAACGATAACCGGTCCCACCATATCCATAATTATATCCACCACCGTAATTACCGCCGGACTGTTTTTCCTTCATAATCTGGTCGTAAGCCTGCTGTACTTCTTTAAACTTTTCCTCCGCAGCTTCTTTATTCGGATTATTGATATTTGCATCCGGATGATATTTGCGGCTTAAATTACGATATGCTTTTTTTATTTCATCGTCAGAGGCACCGGGCGATACGCCAAGCACCTGATATGGATCTCTCATTTTTTCTCCATTTCCACAGTATGATGTTTCTTCTGCTTTTCTTCCAGTTTTTTCTTTTTCAGCTGTAAATATTCATATTTTGACCAGACGCCGGAATACAAAATATTTCGCAAAATATCTGCATGCAATAAAATCGGAAGTCGTTCAAAGGACCTTGCGCACTCTGACATCATGCTGGTCAACAGCAACTTGCAAATCGTCTCAAAATCCTGATTTCCATCCGTCTCCATATAATTTAGCGGATTGTAGGCATTCTTTTTCTTATCCTTTTCAAAATCCTCATAAGCATCCATCAGGTAAATAAATTTACCCATATAAAAGCCTAAGGTTTTTAATTCATCCTTCCAGACATCCTCTTTCCAACAAAATACTTCACCGAGCATCTCGCCTGTCAGTCCGCTGACCAAATCAAGATTACTTTCCTTACGTTTTTCCAGTTTCTCAATCTGTTGCATATATCGTTCCACCGCAGCAATCTGTCTCGGATATTTTTCTGTAATACGAGCATAATCTTTATCCAATATTTTTACAAGTGCTTTTTTTGCATAGGAGCGCTCATCTTTCCAATCATCTACAAAATTATGATATGCAAGAATCAGGTTCATATCGGCTGCATATTCTGTTGCCTCATTGATATAAGCCATCCGGCGTTTTGTCGGATGCAAAGGACAGGTAAACTCTGTCTCCACATTTGACAGTTCATATAAACCGGTTAAAAGTACAATCAAAAATGTCAAATCATAGCTTAACAACATCTGACCTTTTGTACCACAATCTGCCTTCAGTTTCCGGCATAAGCCACAGTAATAGGCCTGATATGCTTTTTTATTTTCTTCTGACAGCTCCAAACCGTTGATATTGATATATCCAAACATCAGACCTTCTCCTTCGCTCTAGCTCTTTTTTACAAATTCTGTTCTGCATTTTGGACAGGTAATACAAATTTTTCCTCTTCCCTTTGGCACACGCACCTTCTGTTTGCACTGTGGACATTTATAAAAGCGATAAATTTTTCGTTCCAAAAAATGTTTTTTCATGATGCTCCATTTTGCCACAGCTTTATACCGGAGTGTTAAAAATTTTTGGTTTTCCTGATATCTCTTAGACACATTTTTGGAAAACATTCGAAAATAGGTATAAAAAATCAAAAACAACCCAATCCAGTAAAGAATTCCCCACTTGGTAAACAGGGATACCAAAAGACATACAAGTGTGCTTACTGATATAAATCTTCCCAACTCATCTGCGCCATAACGTCCTACCATAAACTGCTGCATTTTTGTATTTAACCGATACATCATTGATTGAATTTTCTGCTTCATCCTGTCCACCTACATCAAATAATAAAAAACGATACCACCTCATTTATGGTACCGTTTTATCTTACTTCCTTCAAAAACTTCCGTCAATGGTTCTATTGTCTTTTAAGAAACATTTTAGAATTTGATAATAATTTCCATTTTCTTAGAAAATGCGGACTTTTCGTTCCATACTATCTGCATCCTGTGCATAGGAAATCGCCGTCTCCATCGCAATCTCACTCCGCATATAGGCATCCAGAATTGCATCATCCATGCTCTGCATGCCTTCTTTTCTACTGTTTGAAATAAGCCCCGGAATCTGATGATTTTTCCCTTCCCGAATCATATTACGAACAGACTCATTTGCAAGCAGAACCTCAAAAGCTGCTATTCTGCCTCTGATATCAGAACGTGGCAGCAATTGCTGCGCAACAATTCCGCTTAATACCGAAGCAAGCTGTACCCTTACCTGCTGTTGCTGATATGGCGGAAAAACATCAATCATTCTGGCGATTGCATCCACTGTGTTACCGGTATGCAATGTTGAAAATACCAAATGCCCGGTCTCTGCTGCAACAAGTGCCATAGAAATCGTATCCATGTCATAGAGTTCCCCCACCATGATTACGTCCGGGTCCTGTCTTAACGCTGCACGGATTCCATCTGCGTAATCATTGGTATCACAGCCGATTTCCCTTTGGCTTACAATGGATTTTTTATGAGAATGTAAATATTCAATCGGATCTTCTAACGTAATAATATTTTTGTAATCACGTTCTGCGATTACTTCTATCAGGCTTGCTAAAGTAGTGGACTTTCCGCTTCCGGCAGTTCCCGTCACCAAAATCAAACCTCGCTTACGATTCGTAAGTTCCACAACTGCTTTCGGAATTCCCAGACTTTCAGGAGTTGGCACCTCATAAGATAAAATACGAAATGACGCCGCATACGTCCCTCTTTGGCTGAAAATATTTACACGTACACGTGAAAATCCCGGAATTGAAAAGGCAAAGTCCAATTCTCCAATTCGTTCCAAATCCTCAAGTTGCTCCTCTGTCATAACCGGACGAATGGTATCTTCGACTTCTTTTGGTTTCATAATCTCTGTATTCTGCGAAACCAGTCTCCCATTAATGCGGAACATCAGAGGACTTCCCGGTGCCATATGAATATCAGACGCATCTATCTCTTTTGCCAAACGTAAAATTTCTTCTATCTGCATATGTAGCCTCTTCTTAATAAGTGCCGGCTTTTCTGGCACTTTGCGTGCGAGCTGCGCATCCTGCGCAGGGTACGCTTGTATTATTTATAAAGCAAGCAGGACGATAAGCCGGGTTATGTTCAGGAGATTTTGGGAAATCTCCCAGAATCTCCTGCAATGATCATCTTTCTAGGATAACTGTTGCCAATTATCTCGAGCGACCTACCTAAAGCTAGCGGGCCACGTCAACGCTTTTATTCGGTCTTGCTTCGGATGGGGTTTACATGTGCCCCTCCTGTTACCAGGAAGGCGGTAGTCTCTTACACTGCCCTTCCACCCTTACCAGATTGCTCTGGCGGTATATTTCTGTTGCACTTTCCTTGGAGTCACCTCCACCGGACGTTATCCGGCATCCTGCCCTATGAAGCCCGGACTTTCCTCACCTGCGGTCTTTCGACGCTTGCAGCCGCGATCATTTGTCCTACTTGCTGTTATAGATTAACTTACTTTATTTCTGTTGTCAAATTTTTTGAACCGGAAAATTTTATACATTAAAACAACTTCCGCCAATAAACTCCCGCAGAATTGAATTCTGTGTAATTCCTTCTGACGGCATGGGAAGAAAATAATCCAAAAATTTTAAAAGTCTCTTTGCTTCTAAGTACTCCGGACAGTCTTTTTCAATTGCAAACAACAAAGGTTCTGCATATATTTTTAATACGGCAAGTTCATAAATTAATGCCGAATTAAACATCACATCTGCGCCTTCCTGAAATGGGAATATATAGCGTTCCTCTCCTCTGCGTACGGAATCCCACATAGCAATGGTTTCCTTTGCTGAAGTTCCTCTGGTTCTGGCATCCCGCACCAGTCTGCGAATCAGTCTGGCATCCGTTGTCGGAAGACAATTATGCTCATCAATATTCAGCTGCGTCAGCGCACTGATATAGATTCTGAATTTACTCTCATCCGGAAGTGAATAGGAAAGTTTTGGATTTAAACCATGTATGCCTTCAATTACCAGCACATCTTCTTTTCCCAGCTGCATAAACCGATTTTTATATTCGCGCCTTCCGGTCTTAAAATTAAAGATTGGAAGTTCCACTTGTTCTCCTGCAAGAAGCTTTTGCATATCATGATTAAACAAATCTACATCAATGGACTCTAAACATTCCAAATCCAGATTGCCGAATTCATCCCTTGGGCACTCGCTTCGGTTCTTATAATAATTATCCAGAGGAAATGGATGGGGTTTCAGCCCTTTTGCCTGAAGCTGAATAGAAAGCCGATGGGAAAATGTAGTTTTTCCGGAAGAAGATGGTCCTGCAATCATAATAAACTTACGATTACCTGCAGATACTATCTGCTGCGCCAGATTACCAATTCGTTCCTCAAAAAGGGCTTCCTGTGTCAAAATCATATCCTGCGTATCTCCGGCCGCAATTCGGTCATTTAATGCACCGATACTGTCAATATCCAACATTTTCCCCCAGTCTCTCGAGGATTTTAATGTTGCAAAAAGCTTTGGTCTCGGTTCATATTCTGCCACCACTTTTGTATTCGCATCCGAAAACAGCAACATAAAACCTTCTGCCTCTGCCAAAATATCAAAATACTTAAGCCCCTCTGTAGAAGGTGCCATATAGCCATAGAAATAATCCCTGTAACCATCCAGGTTATAAATATTCACCCTGGAACTTCGCCGGTAGCGGAATAACCGTTCTTTATCCGGCATTGCCTGTTCTTTAAATAATTCAACCGCCTTATCTGTATTCCAGCTTTCCTTTTTAATTGGAATATCTTCCTTTACCATGCGAAGCATTTCTGCTTTAATCTCTGCCACATGCTGTGGAAGAAATGCCGTAGCTTTTTCTGCGGCGTCAGTCTTGCTGACAAGTTCACAATAATAGCCCTGACCAATGGAATATTTTACCCGTACATCAATTCCATCCGCTCCGTACAAATTATGAATTGCCTTTTGCAATAATAGGATAACACTTCTGCGGTAAGTTTTTTTCCCTATCTTATCTGCAGTCGTAACAAAGGATAATTCTCCCTCTTCGTCCACGACCTTACCCAGTTCCCTAAGCCTGCTTCCCACTAATACGAGAATAATATCATCCGTATAATTCTTCTGGTACTCTTTTGCGATTTGTAAAAATGTGGTTCCTTTTGGATATACTTTCTCTTCTCCATCAATCACAAGTCTAACGTTTTGTTCCATGAAAACCCCCGCTTTCTTTTAAAAAACTTCAAAGCTTCTCCATTTAAGTGCAGTAAATCCTCTACTTCTTCCATCCTTGTTTTTACTTTTTCAGAGAGTGGTGCCTGCTTCATTTCTTCATAAATATACGAATACTGCCTTGCTTCCCTCTCCAAATACTGCTTTAATACCGGATGTGCCATTTTAAGCAGTTGACTACCATAACGACAAAACAATGTGTTTTCTGCACTTTTTTCGTCTTTTATTCCCTGATACTGCACACGCATCATCGGATAAAATTTTTCATCCTCAAATACAATATTTTCTTCCAAAATCACATAGCCGGCGTTATAGAGCCATACTCTGACACGCTCAATTTCAGACTGTGGCTGTAAAATCAGTTCCTTCGCCTGCCTGCACACCGTCTCTCCTTCTTCTAAAATGTGCAGAACCAATCCACCTCCCATGCCGGCAATCAAAATACTGTCTGCCTCACCGGGTGTTAATGCAGCCACTCCGTCTGACAATCTGGTCTCTATGTAAGTTTCTAAACCATACTGTGTAATATGCTCTTTTGCTCTCTCTAGCGGTCCGGCATTAATATCCATGGCTATTGCCCGCTCAATGCGGCCTTCCTGCATCAGATAAATCGGAATATAGCCATGATCCGTCCCCACATCAGCCAATACATTTCCCTCTGTTACAAAAGAAGCTACTGACAATAATCGATTCGATAATTTTACCATTATTCTAAATAATCCTTTAATTTGCGGCTTCTGCTTGGATGGCGGAGCTTACGTAGTGCCTTTGCCTCAATCTGACGAATACGCTCACGTGTTACATTGAACTCTTTTCCGACTTCTTCTAAGGTGCGCGCACGCCCGTCTTCTAAGCCAAAACGAAGGGTTAAAACCTTCTGTTCTCGCTCTGTTAACGTACCAAGTACTTCCTCTAACTGCTCCTTTAACAAGGTAAATGCAGCCGCATCTGCAGGTACCGGAACATTATCATCCTGAATAAAATCTCCCAAATGGCTGTCTTCCTCTTCACCAATCGGTGTTTCAAGCGATACCGGTTCCTGCGATATTTTTAAGATTTCACGGACACGTTCTACCGGCATATTCATCTCAGCAGCAATTTCTTCCGGGCTTGGCTCGCGGCCTAACTCCTGAAGCAGCTGTCTGGATACACGGATTAATTTGTTAATGGTTTCCACCATATGAACCGGAATACGGATGGTTCTGGCCTGATCTGCAATTGCTCTTGTAATTGCCTGACGAATCCACCAGGTTGCATACGTAGAGAACTTATATCCCTTTCTGTAATCAAATTTTTCTACAGCCTTAATAAGACCTAAGTTTCCTTCCTGAATCAGATCAAGGAAAAGCATACCACGGCCCACATAACGTTTTGCAATTGATACCACCAGGCGAAGGTTTGCTTCTGCAAGACGTTTCTTTGCGTCATCTCCTTCATTTGCTTCCTTTGTAAGCTTTTCGATTTCTTCCTGTGTGCCTTCCTCTGCTTCTCCGCTTTCTTCACGTTTCTTTAGAATCGCAATTTTTTCTCTGGCAACCACACCATTTTCCATTTTCTGTGCAAGTTCAATCTCTTCTTCTGCACTTAACAACGGAACTTTACCGATTTCCTTTAAATACATACGGACAGGGTCCTCAATAGATACGCCATCCGGAACGGAAAGGTCAATTTTTTCAACCTCAACCTCATCGTCATCATCCAGTTCCAATAAAATATCATCATCTGCATCATCATCGGTGATACGGAGTACATCTACGTTGCTTACCTCTAAAAAGTCCAACACTTTTTCCAACTGCTCTGCATCTAACTGCATGTCTGAAAAGAAATCATTGATTTCCTGATACTCAAGCATATTCTTTTTTTTCTTAGCAAATGCAAGCAATTCTTTTAATTTCTGCTGAAATTTCTCTTTCGCTGCCTCCTCTGTGGCAGCATCCTTTACACCATTTGTATTTTCTTCTGCCAAAACTTCTGCTGTCTGGTTTGTTTCTTTTCCGTTCTTCTTTGCCATTTGTTTCATCCTCTCAAGTTTTCTACTATTTTGTCCTTACCCAATAGAAATATGCATCTTTTCCAATTCTTCCAGGCTCTTCTTGTCGCTGACTAACTTCATCAGTCCTTCCATATCGGTTGGTGCCAGATGCTCGGAACGATACTTCATACTATTTTCCTTTATCCGAAGTATGGTCTCCTTTAACGCTTTTTCCATCTCTTCCTTTGTCTCAACCTCATGAATTCTTGCATTGAACAAACCTGCGACCTCTTTTTGCTCTTCCTCTTCCTCGAAACAGTTAATAATCTGTGCCGGGTTTGCATTGCCTGATTCCTCAAATTGACGGAAAAGAATTTCTGCCACCTTATGATACAGTTCCTCTGTAAAATCTTCCGGTGCAATATATTTCTTTATTTTTTGATATAATCCGGTGTATTCAATCAACCACGTCAAAAGCAATTTCTGGGACTGTCTCATGCCCTCATTTTTCTTTAATCCGTTTCTTTGCGTGTTGTTTTCATTGATTCCGGACTTTAATCGCGTTCTCTCTGTATCTCCACTTGCCATCTGCATGCCGTACCGGCCTACTAATTTCTGCAAGTCTGCCACAGCAATCTGATACTTTTCTGCCACCGCCTCTACATAAATGTCGCGTTCTATTTTTTCTGTAAAGGAACAGAGTTTCTTTGCTACTTCATTGTAAAACTTTGCTTTCCCCTCCGGATCCGTCAAGTCAAAATCCTTTTCCATCATACGGATTTCGAATAAGAAACTGTTCTCTGCCTCATCAATCCGTTTCTGATATGCTTCTGCTCCCAATGCTTTGATAAATTCATCCGGATCCTTATATGGCTTCATATTAATTACCTTCGTAGTTAGTCCCACTTCCTTTAAAATAGGGATTGCCCGAAGTGCTGCTTTCGTTCCTGCTCCATCGCTGTCATAGGTCAGATATACCTCTTTCGTATAGCGCTTTAGCAGATTTGCATGTCCCGATGTAAGTGCCGTTCCAAGCGATGCCACCGCATTATCAAAGCCTGCCTGATGCAGTGCTATGACATCCATATAACCCTCACACAACAAAAGTTGCTGTTTTTTGCTACTTCTCGCAAAATTCAGTCCATATAGATTGCGGCTCTTATCAAAAATCGGCGTTTCAGGCGAATTCAGATATTTCGGTTCTCCATCGCCCATCACTCGTCCGCCAAATCCAATTACCTTGTTATGAACATCCATAATCGGGAACATGGCACGATTCCAGAATTTATCATACCCCCCACGGCGTTCATCAATACTAACAAGCCCTGATTCTTTTAAAATCTCATCGTCATATCCCTTTTTTCGAAGATAGCGGTACAAATCATCACTATACTGGTCTGAATAGCCAAGGCCAAACTTTCTCATGGTCTCATCACTTAACTGTCTCTTTGAAAAATAGGAATATGCCAGTTTTCCTCTGTCACTGCGAAGCAAGGTATAAAAATACTTCGCCGCTTCCTTATTAATCTCTAAAAGGCGCTGTTTTTTGTCCGCCTCTCTTTTCTGCTGTGCTGTCATTTCATATTTTGGTAAAGTCACCCCGGCTCTGTCTGCCAGAACCTCCATTGCTTCACCAAAGGTGAAATTCTCATACTGCATCAAAAATGTGAAAACGTTTCCTCCTGCACCGCATCCAAAGCAATAATACATCTGCTTGTGTGGAGAAACGGAAAAGGACCCGGTTTTCTCATTATGAAAAGGGCACAGTCCAAAATAGGTGCTTCCCTTCTTTGTCAAATGCACATATTGGGAGATTACATCCACAATGTCATTCCGCTGACGCACTTCTTCTACAATTTCTTCTGAAAAATATGGCATTCCAATCTCCCTTCTCTAGTATTAATATCCATCTACCTGCCATGCTTTCCATGCCGAAAGCAATTTCAGTTTTAGTACCCATCTACTTGCCAAGCTTTCGGCAAAAAATACTCCGAAAACTTTTCAATCGCATACTGATCCGTCATACCGGAAATATAATCACAAATCACTCGCTCCTGTGACTCTCCGTCATCAATCATACGTTTAAATTTATCCGGTAAAAACTTCGGATGCTCCATATAAAAGTAAAACAACTGCTCAATCATGGCCTTTGCCTTCACTTCTTCGCTTTTTGCCACCGGATTCTTATACACATGTGCATACATAAAGCTCCTAAGCTCTATCATAGCTTCCTGTGCATCCTGTGCCATAATAATATCGTCTTTCCCCCTGCTGTTTCGAATCAGGCTGTGTACCAGAGTGTTCAGTCGCTGCTTTGTATTAAATCCCAATGTTTTTCGGATTTCTAATGGGATATCCTCTTCCTGCATAATCTGCGCGCGAATCGCATCGTCAATATCATGATTAATGTACGCAATTTTATCTGAAAAACGTACAATTTTTCCCTCTAACGTGTGAGGCAGGGAGCTCGACTGATGATTTAAAATGCCATCTCTTACCTCCCAGGTCAGATTCAGGCCCTTTCCATCCTTCTCCAGTTTTTCCACAATTCGCACGCTCTGCTCATTGTGTTTAAAGCCTTCGGAACAAATACTGTCTAAAACATGTTCTCCCGCATGACCAAATGGTGTGTGTCCCAAATCGTGTCCGAGCGCAATTGCCTCTACTAAATCCTCATTCAGACGTAAGGCTTTTGCAATCGTTCTGGCATTCTGAGATACCTCTAAGGTATGGGATAATCTGGTACGATAATGGTCACCCTTCGGCGTTAAAAAAACCTGCGTCTTATTTTTCAGACGGCGAAATGCTTTGCAATGCAGAATACGATCACGGTCTCTTTGAAATACCGGTCTTACATCACATGGCTCCTCCGGAATCTCTCTTCCTCTTGAATTCACGCTTAAAGTTGCAAACTCACTCAGATTTTCCCGCTCCATCTGCTCTAATTCTTCTCGTATTGTCATGCCCTTCCTCCATATCTCTCCCTGTGATAATGTCTATGGACAGCCTACATAACTAATATTCTGCGAGACTTTTGGATTTCCTTTTTTCTTTAAAAACTTTTTTCGACGAATTTTTTACCCATTATTTGCCAAAGTAAATGCAGGTTAAAATGCCAGTCGCTGTTGCTCGTATTCCATCTTCTTATTTAATGGTGCCGGCACCTTTTTCAGCAAATTCTCCAACCGCTCCTTCTGAAATAGCCACGCTTCGATTTCTTCCCGTTCCAAAATAAGCGGCATTCTGTTATGAACTTCCTGCATAGAGGCATTCGCTGCAGTAGTCAAAATAACAAAACGGTTTTCTCCTTCCACGCACCCGTAAAAACCTGCCATGTATATATTCGATGTTTTCTCCTCCTTCGTCTCTTCTGATGTAAATGTAACCTTCTCTTTGTTTTGATTCCATTCATAAAAACCTGCTGCAGGAATAATGAGCCGGCGGCTTAAAACATTCTGTCGGAACAACTTCTTATCCAGAGCCGACTCTGCCCTTGCATT
>CAMGET010000001.1 GCA_946055175.1 uncultured Roseburia sp. | reverse complement strand
GCCACATAATGGGAGGCAGTTCCTCATTTCGTTTTACATCTTCCCCATCAAGTCCCTTTAAACCATAGGCATAAATCTTACAGGTAGGTTCCAGTTCTACATCCTCTAATGGATACTCTATCTCTTCCAAATCCAGAATACCGCCAAGAAAAACTTCATCCGTAAAGCGCATTCCCTGCTGCTTGAGCATACCATTCATCTTATAAATCCCGAGTAATGACTCTAAATGATTTTCTCTGATTCCTTCCGCTCCGGGCATTTGTGTGTAAATAATATGTATTCCTTTTTCTACCAGTTCTTCTCTTTGCATCTCCGATAAAGCAGTTCCTTCTTTGTCACCGCAAATTATAACTCCCCTTAATGAATCCGGTAGATTGCTTACTTCAATGTTTTCCGCCTCTGACGTCAGAACACAGTAATGTGCCAGTTTCATTCCTTCCAATGTTTCTAAAACAGAAGAAACTTCCATACTGTCTTCAGAAAAATCTTTACTAATCACCAGATATTCCATCTGTTCTTCTGTCTCATAATTCGGTGCTTTTTCCATCTGTACGGTAAGCTCAGTCAAACGCTGATCTGACATCTTTTCTTTCAGGGATTCAGCCGGATTTCTATATTCCACAAAAGAAAAATTACCTACAAGCTGAAAAACGATAAAGAGTACTATCATTTCTGCTGTAATTGCAAAGAAATGTTTTTTCCGCAGTCTATAATGCTTTTTTGATTTTTTTTTCATCTTACTGCTCATTTAAATCTATCCCATTCTATTGCTATTTTGTGTTTCGGATAATAGCTGCCATTGTACTTAAAGACATCAGTACCATATACGCAAATGGTTTCCAGATGCCGGAATGCATAGATGTTCCTGCTACCCGCTGATGCATAACTGCCCTGCACTCACCGATGCGAAAACCGCGTAAAAGCATTTGCATAATCATATTGATGTCAGGATACCGGTAGTCAAATTTACCATATTGTGCATAATAAGAAAATGCCTTTCTATTTAATCCTTGTAGTCCTGAGGTAGGATCCGTGATATTTGCATGACCAATCCATTTAATGATGCAGCGGAAGAATTTGATGCTCAATATTCGGATTGTTCCCATCTTATAGGATTCACTTCCTTCTAAGAAACGGGAGCCAATAATAATGTCACAGTCCTTTTTACTATTTGTCAGGCATTCATATAAAATATCCAGATTGCATGCATCATGCTGACCATCAGCATCCAGTTGGAGCACATAGTCATATTCATGACTGGTTGCATATTTGTATCCAAGCTGAAGGGCTGCACCATAGCCCATATTATAGACCTGGCTGATTACCTTCACACCATGTTTTCTGGCAATTTCTGCTGTTCGGTCCTTCGATGCATCATCGATCACCAGAATATCTGCCTCTCCCGCAATTTTGGAACAACTCATGGATTCCAGAAAAGTTCCAATATTTTCTTCTTCATTATACGCAGGAATCAGTATCAACACCCTGCATTTTCCCTTGTTCTCACTCATACAGCAACTCCTCTCTATAATCAATTGCCAGATTATTTAAAGCATATGTATTTTGTTTCAGGCGATATACCACAATTTCATCATCCTCATAGAACACTGTCATCTCGTCCGGGAAATAATTTTGATATGCTTTTGCCCAATAATACATCCGTGACATCAGTTCCAATCTTTTATACTTATAATATTCATCTGCTTTCTGATAGTCGTGTCCAATCTCTTCCATTGCCGCTTCTACGCTAACACTATCTCGCTTTCTTAAAATCTCGTCATCAACAGAAAAGGAATATCCATATAACTGAATAGGCATTTTCTCAACGTAAAAGAATACATATTCTGTAGGAATGTACAATTCCATTCCCTCTTTATAGTCCTCTAATTCTGTAATAAAGTCCCACAGTTCATAATGATAGCCATGATTATATGTAAGAGTGGTCTCATTGACGGGAGATACAATCGTCCATGAATCTTTTTCGTAGTGCTTAATAATATCACAAGCCGCCTTCATTGCACCTGTCGTCTGAAAATAATATACCGTCGGAAGTTCTTTAACCATTCCATTCATATCAATATAAAAACATACCAGACCCAAACATCCCAAAGCTGCCACATTACATACCAATCCCCAACTCCGATATTTTTTTAACAGCTCATAAAACATTTCTAATGGAATCGCCATCAGCAATGGTAACATATAAGCAATAAAAATTCCCATTCGCTTTGGTTCTATAATGACCGGCAACTCAAACCTGGACAACAATAACTCTACCAGAATAAAAAGCAGATACAACATTTGTGACAAATATTCTAACGTGCGATTTGTCACACAACCTTTGCACAGTCGTATTATCCAATCCACAAAGACAAGGATTAATGGGATTACACAAATCCACAAATACCTTATGTCTTTAAAAACATATTTTTCCAGTTGTTTGGAGGATTCCTCTATAATAAGCTCGGGCGTATAATTTATGGTCTCCTCCTCTACTTCCTCTTCCTGTTCTTCCTCCTGTCTGGTATTTCCGGTGCTGTCTGCATACATATCGGAATCATTCATAATTACCGAGGCTCCATAAATGAAGGACTGTTCCAGTTCATATCCCATACAAAGTCCTACCAGCAATGGTGCTACCGCAACAAAAGTACTAATGATACCGCAAAGAATAATCGGAACCAACATTTTTTGTTTCATCATCCGATACAGATACACAATACCAATCGCCAGGAAAAAGAAACAGGCAACCGCCGTAATATAAAAGTGAACCGCAATGGTTAAGGAAAAGGACATTCCAAATAGTACCAGCTCTTTTGTACCTTTTTCGTTCAAATACAAATAGAGGAAATACATCACCGGTACCAAAAACAGCATTGCATATTCCTGTGAAATCATCGCAGAATATCTCATATAAGTGGTATCAACCGTAAGATTTGCGATAGTGAAAATCATAAATCCAACAATTGGCGCATATTTAAGCCGGCACAGGCTTTTTACAAGCAGGTAACATAACAGCATAATATAAAATGAGGTCACGACACCTAACATTCTTCCAACCGTAACTGCTGAAACCCCGAAAATTAAAGAGAGGGCAGCTCCCACACAGTGCATGCCGAAAGGATAAACACCTGCCGGGAAAAGTTTTCCTCCCACAAGTGACTGTATCCAGTATAAGTGCACCTCCACATCCGGTGCCGCATAAGACACAAAGTTTAATGCCTGGTAACTATAGTAATATATATTAATTGCCATTGCAGCTAAAAGCAGAATGCCTTCCAACACTCTTCCCCGTAACAGGTTAAAAGACATGCCTTTTACGCGTTGTACCGTTTTTTGGGTCACTTTTTGTTTTACAAGTTTGCTTCCATATTCCCTTTTTAATATCCGGCATAAGATATCATACTTGTGTTTCCAGTAAGCTGTCATTCGTTCCCTGTCAGTAAAGAAGCGAATCAAACCAGCGCCAAGCAAAAAAAGCACAATCATAATGGGCTGATACAGACATTTTAAGTAGGCGAGTAAAAACATCATATTAATGATGTAAAAGTTACCCACCACCATGTCCGTGCAGATTCTGTAAATAAGACCTTTTCCTCTTGTAAAGGGTCTTGCGATAATCTCTGCCAGGCCAAATAGCAAAATGGTATATATACTAAATATCTGTATTAACTCCAGTACTCTTGTGCTATACAACTTCTATTCTCCCTATCCCTGCTGTCTCTTTATACATTTTGAAAAAATCTTACCAGTTCCAGCGTATCCTCATCCAACATAATCTGGGAAGTTCTTATTTTCTGAAGACATTTTCCAAAATTCTGATGATCAAACTGATAGCTATACTGTAACTCTGCCTTATAAGTTGACAGATTTTCGGGGTAAGCCTTCTGCATTCTTATAAGCCATTCTTTTGCCTGCTCTTTTTTACTAAAATCCAACAACAGCTTTATCCAATTTTCATAATCTTCCGAGTCAATGGCGGAAGACAGTTTGTATGCCTGTTCCATCAACTCACTGCACAATTCCAGATAATGTGTTTCCTCCGTCTTCGGGAATATATGATATGTCAGATATTTATAAACATATTTACGATAAGCCGTCAAAAGTTCTTCATCATCCATATGCCCACGATACTGTTCATCAATTTCTTTCTGTTGCTTTTTAAATTTCGACAGTACATCCGATATGGCAGCCGATGCATAGTGGGATACCTCACTGTCTTCATTTTCAATTGCTTTCATCAAAATTGGTATCGAACTTTCAAAATCTGCCTTCAGTACATCAAGCAGCACCCTTCTGGTACTTTCATTATCCGACTCTAAAAGTGCTTCTTCAATCGGCACCTTATTAATACCTCTCTGCAGACTGTCTCCTTCTATAATTCGTATTTTTTCCTTTCTGAAGCTTAATTCAGCCGGATCTATATAAGCCGCTTTAGTATGCTTCAGAAGCAGAAAAAGCAAATAGGAAAAGAATATCAACAGAGGACCGCTCACCGGTATGATAAGCATAATGGTACCAATTAAGATTCCCTTTTCCAGTTGTTTTTTACTCCCCATAATCACCATGTAGCCAAGTGACAACAACGTATTTATCAACAGTAGTATAAGCAAAATCTGATATTTCGTCATTCAATCTGTTCCTTCCCAGTATCTGCTCCATCAAAATCTGCAGTCAGAGAATACTTCCTCCGCTGTCTTTCCTTTGTTTTTCTTAACAATTTGTGTCATTATGTTATGCTCGCCGCATCTTCTCATAACCCATTCTGAGTCTTCCTCATTTGAGTTTGTAAGGAGGATATAAACCTTTTCATCTGTGTCAACACCAAGGTAGTCCGTACCTCTTGTCAAATGGCTTAATTCCTCATACATTTTCTCCGTCACACCTTCATAGGAAGTAACCTTTAAAAGTGTATACTCCAATACACCTTCTGCCTCACCTGCACAGTAGATATCCAGCATATCTTCAAATGCCTTTGCTTCCATAACCTTTGTTCCTACTATGTAGGTAGAGTTTTTGACCGACTCCATATATCTTAAGGCTCTGGTAGTAGAACGTTCCATCAGCTTTGTCAGCATTGTAAGCAGATTGCTTTGGTGAAGACTTACATTCACAAGTTCCATGCTCCAAACCATAATTACCACTTCAAGTATGTCACCATTATAAGTACCTGCTGCAAACATAGGCATGTTCTCTTCAAAGTTGCGGTTCATATAGATTTGCTTATTGTTTAATTTTTCCAAAACCTCCGCATAGTCACTTAACCGGAAAGATTTTCCCTTTTTCCTTGCAAGTTCTGATGTAGACGCCATCAAACGGCAGAATCCGCTCTTCGCTTCATATGTATAAACAGCAACGTCCTTACTCTCCATAACATCGGCAACAACTCTTGCCGCCTTAAACAGAATTGATTTAGACTCTAAATCATCCAGCTGTGAAATAATATCATATACCTTGGCATAGCTGTCCTTATAATTAACCAGACGTTTTTCAAACACGTCTTTTACTTCCACATTACTATCATTGATTGATTTTAAGGAATCGATTTCCTTTATCAGATAGTCATTTTCCCGCTTCATTTCTCCGACTGATCTTGCATACCAATCCTTTAAGTAGCCCGTTAAAACGGCAAGCGAGAAAATCTGTAATATCCAAAGGTAATTTGTATAATCAGTAAATACTGAAACTGTATGATTCGTCAAAAACAGCGAATAGTATTTGCCAAGAATACTTAATATAACAGCGAGTGTTGAAGGTACCGCTCCAAGTACAACCGCAACCACAAGTACATAAATCAGGTAAACATCTATCACGTTGTGAAAAGCCGCATCGCCGGTAAATGTAATAAATAATTGTACAAAGATAAAAGCAAGAATTGTTTCAAAAATAGGGCGGAACAATTTTCTCTGTTCTTTCGCCTGTTTATTCTTACTCGTCTTAGCTTTTTCTTTTGGCAGTTTCACATATTGTTTGTAAAAAGTTGCTAATCCTTCTTCCAATGTATACTTTTCTGAGAAGCCCAGTTGCTTTTGTGTCGTAGAAGCAACTCTTACTTTTTCTTCCTTGCCCTCTAGAGGAAGCGTCTTTTCTTCTTTCATCAGACTTTCAAAGTAGTCTGAAATTGTTTCCTGTCTAACCGCTGCCTGCGGTACAATATGATATACCTTCTGCGTTTCTTCCTGCTTTGCAGTAAGCACCTTATAAACTGCATCCACTGCATCATCTAAATACATCAGATGGCACACCTCACTCTGATTCAGTTCCATTTTTTTGCCATCACAAATAGACTCAGCAATTTCATTGCAAATACCGTTTTCTGTTCTTTTTTCGCAAACACCATATACCTGTGGCATACGTATAACAGAGATTTTTGTCTTTGTTTTATCCGCAGAGGATGATAAGCAGATTTTCTCTCCCTGCAGAATGGCTTTTTCCTGTTGGCTTGCAGGAACCGGGGCTACAGTTTCTATCAAACTTTTTTCTGTATTTCCCGAAAATACACCCAAAGAAGACAGGTACAAAAACTTCTCTGTATTTACTGTTGCTGCACATGTCATAACATTCATAATTCCAGCCACATATTCTACAGATTTTGAAACGCCCTTCCGCCAATCAAAAGATGCATCCAGTGCACCGCAAAATATGACTGCATCCGGTGATACACTGCTCATAACATTCATTACGCTCTCACTCTCATAGGGGAAGCGATATTCCTGAAAAACAGAAGATATCTTTTTTTCTTCTACTGAGTCATTGGAAAGCACAAACACTTCGTGTTTTTCCTTTTTTAATCTCTGACATAGCTTTACCTGAAAAGCTCCCTTGTAGGAACCGCATATCAATACTTTAATAACAATCACGCTCCATTTCTTCTAATTTTGCTTTTAACGCCTCATTTTCATCTTTAAGTAATGCAATCTGTATTGTAAGCTCATGTATTTCATCTGCATGCTCTGACACGACAATTGAATTTCGAAACAGAATCAATAGTAATCCGATTGTAGCAACTAACAACAAAACAGACGGCGCATACCATATTCCAAGCAGGTCTGCAATCCATGGTATCAAAGTCGGGAAAATTCCAAGAATTACCGCTGCAATCCCTATCCCAATCCACAGAACCGATTGTGATTCAGACATTTTCTTTTTAACAATAAGTCCAATCACATAAAAAATTAATCCAATGCCAACGATAATCGTAGCAATATTTACCAATATGCTCATGAAAACTCCTTCCTTTCTCACTATTTCATTCGTTTCCCATAATAATACGAATTATCTAAAAATATTATACCACCTTTTTAAATTGGCTTACAAGGGAAGCTCCAGTAAATAAAATGAAATATAGCCTACTAAATTTTTTGCATCAATTTTAATACTCTGCCCCCACTCATTCAATAATTCTGTGACAAATCGACATTGAAGCGTGATAAATCGACATAAAAATAGCCACAATAACGGCATTGACCATATTGCCATGCGATATATGCGGCTTTTCTTATTCGTTCCCATTATGAAAGGATCACTCACCGTCATTCTTTCCCGGCAGTTTTCCCAAATAATACATTAACGCAGTTTCGACGTCACTGGTGTCCTTCGCAAATTTAATCTCTGAAATATCAAACAGAATGCACCCACAATGACCTATGAATGTCGGAAAACATATCACTTTCAAACAAGTGTCTATCTCAGGACTGTATCCAATAATCTCGAGCTTTTCACCATAAAGTGTGGCTCGCTCATAGCTTCTTAGCCATTTTGAATCCATGTTAGAAAACAAACTGCCAAAAGAACTGCCAATCAGCCGTTCAAGTGGTATCTTTTCAAGTTCTGCCAGTGCACGATTTCCGTATCGAAAAATCCAATCGATTGCATGTTTTTCTTCATCAAATATTATTTCAATATCTGCAAACGCAAACGCCATATCATCAAAGCATCTATAATGTTCCAAGTATTCCTCTTCTATCATAGGGATGTTCTTCTCAGCGAAGCTTAGAATAATACTTTTTTGTTTCTCATGGAACTGTTCCATAATCTCCTTTTTCTTCCTCAGCGTATAGATTAAGGATTCACCATTACTCAAATTAATCTTGTCGGTTATATCATGTATTGCCATTACAGAAACCATGCACCCACGATGCGCCTTTATAAATCCTTCCCCCAGCATTTCTGAAAGCTCGCCAAGCGTCATCCTTGTCACGTATATGTTCCCGCCAGAAACGTGTATCTCTGCATTATTTCCCATCATCAGGACATAGAGTATCGTACTGACGTTAAGCACGACCTTTTTTTTGTTTGAAAAGATTGTTATGCTATTCTTCTTCATATTGAATTCCTATCATCGTAAGTCCATGTGCCGGAGCAGTCGGTCCAGCTGCATTCCGGTCGCATGCTTCCAAAATAGCAGGCATTTCTTCCGGTCTGATAGTTCCGTTTCCAACCTGAATTAAAGTTCCTGCAATAATACGCACCATATTATATAAAAAACCGTTTCCGGTTACTCTTATCGTTATTATATCATTTTCTTTTTCTACTTTACAACAATAAAGTGTGCGAGTTGTTGTCTTCACCTGAGCTCCCACTGCGCAAAAGCTCTTAAAGTCATGCTCACCCTCTAAATAGGTTGCCGCCTGCTGCATTGCCTCGACATCCAGGGGATAATGGTAAAAATACGTATCCAAGCGTCTTGTCGGGTCCCGGAAAGTTCTGTTTAAGATGCGGTATTCATAGGTTTTTCTTCCCTTTTGGTAGCGTGGATGCCAATCAAAGGGCACCTCACAGGAATCCTGTACCACGATGTCTTCCGGTAATTTCTGATTTAAGGCAAAAGAAATCTTTTCAGCAGGCATTTTCGTATTGGTATCAAAAATTGCCACATTTCCCAGCGAGTGTACACCAGAATCCGTGCGGCTTGCGCCGGTCACAGTAATGTCTTCCTTTAACAACGCAGACAAGTGCTCATTCAAAACCGATTCAATCGTAGTTCCGTTTGGCTGAATCTGCCAGCCGCAATAATTTGTGCCATCATAGGCCACCACAAGCTTTACTCGTTTCACAATTATCTCCTATAGCAAAAAATAGTACTTGAAACAAGCACTATTTTTCGAATGATATCATATCCATCGTAACAATAACGTAACAGCCAGAAAAGTGACGATAACAGTATATGCAATATAGTCCCGCCTTGCATAAGTTAACGGTTTCATTTTCGTACGTCCTTCTCCGCCATGGTAACATCTGGCTTCCATTGCCATTGCCAGATCGTCTGCACGGCGAAATGCAGAAACAAATAACGGCACCAACAATGGAATCATATTTTTCACACGCTTCAACAGATTTCCGCTTTCAAAGTCCGCGCCTCTTGCCATCTGCGCTTTCATAATCTTATCCGTTTCTTCCACTAGTATCGGAATAAAACGTAATGCAATGGACATCATCATCGCAATTGCATGTACCGGTATTTTAATTTTATTTAACGGACGCAGCGCCTTTTCCAATCCATCCGTCAGCTGATTCGGCGTTGTTGTCAACGTCATGATAGAAGTACCCAGAATCAAAAAGATGAGCCTTGCCGTCATCATAACCGCATTTTTCAGTCCCTCTTTTGTTATCTTAAAAATCCAGAAAGATACCAGTACTTCACCCGGTGTCAAAAACACATTAAATGCAGCCGTAATAATCATTAATATCATAATCGCCTTTAAGCCCTTCACCATGAACTTAAACGGCACCTTTGATAACCGGATTACCACTGCCAAAAACAAAACAGAAATTCCAAATCCGAAAACTCCCTTTGCGCAGAAAAGGGAAATCACATAGATTAATGTCGCAAACAGTTTTACCCGTGGATCCAAACGATGTATCACTGAATCCGCAGGATAATACTGTCCGATTGTAATATCTCTTAACATATCCTTCCCTTTCTTTTAGCGGCGTTCTCCAAGCAGTACCCGTAAAAGTTCTGCTCTTGCCTCGGCAACTGTTGTAACATCCGTGCTTACCGGAAGGCCTTTTTCTCTCAGTTCGTGCATCAGGTAAGTCACCTGCGGTGCTGCCAGACCGATTGTTTCCAGTTCTTTGTAGTGTTTAAACACTTCCTTTGGCACATCATCAAACATGACGCTTCCCTGATTCATAACGATGATACGCTTAACGTATTTTGCTACATCCTCCATACTGTGTGAAACTAAAATAACGGTCATACCCCGCTCTCTGTGCATTCTTGTAATCAAGTCCAAAATCTCATCCCGTCCGCCCGGATCTAAGCCTGCCGTCGGCTCGTCTAAGATCAAAACCTCCGGTTTCATGGCAAGTACACCCGCAATTGCCACACGACGCTTCTGTCCGCCGGACAAATCAAACGGAGACTGGTAATACAACTCTTCCGGAATTCCTACGCTTTTCAAAGCTTCGAATGCACGAAGTCCCGCTTCTTCTTTGGTTAATCCCTGATTCATCGGTCCAAAGCAGACATCATCAAAAATGGTTGTCTCAAAGAGCTGATGTTCCGGATACTGGAATACCAGTCCTACACGGTTTCGAAGTTCCCGCAAATCGAAATCCTTATCATAGATATCCTGTCCATGAAAATAAATGGTTCCGCTTGTTGCCTTAATCAACCCATTCAGGTGCTGAATCAGGGTCGATTTTCCGGAACCGGTATGTCCGATAATCCCGATAAATTCCCCGTCTTCAATCTTTAAATTGATATCCGACAATGCCTTGATTTCGTATGCAGTTCCCTCACTGTAAACATAGTTTACTTTATCTACTATAATCGACATATTATAAATTCCTTTGTTACCCGGCAATCTTCATGATTGCATCTACCAGTTCTTCTCTCGTCAGTACGCCAAGCGGAATATCCAGTCCCGACTGGCGCAGCAAATCAGCAAGCAGGGTCATCTGCGGCACATCCAGATGATGTTCTTTTAATTTACCTACCTGTGAAAAAATTTCTCTCGGTGTTCCCTTCATTACCACTTCGCCATGATCCATGACATATACGTAATCCGCATCCACCACTTCTTCCATATAGTGTGTAATTAAAATGATGGTGATTCCTTTTTTCTGATTCAATTCTTTTACTGCACGTAACACTTCTTTACGTCCGTTCGGGTCCAGCATCGCAGTAGGCTCATCCAAAACAATACATTTCGGTTCCATCGCCATGACTCCCGCAATAGCTACGCGCTGCTTCTGTCCGCCGGAGAGTTTATTCGGAGAATGTTTTCTATACTTTGACATTCCAACAGATTTTAAACTGTCTGCCACACGTGTCCAGATATCCTCTGTCGGTACCCCGATATTTTCCGGGCCAAATCCCACGTCTTCCTCTACCACACTGGCAATAATCTGATTATCCGGATTCTGGAATACCATACCAGCGGTCTGACGGACATCTAAAATGTTCTCTTCCTTTGATACATCCTTTCCATCCACCCACAAAGTGCCCTCTGTCGGAGCAAGCAGGGCATTCACATGTTTTGCAAAAGTAGACTTTCCGGAACCGTTGTGTCCTAATACGGCGATAAACTGGCCTTCCTTTACATCTAAATCTACATGGTCTAATGCGGTCTGAATCGACTCCACATTTCCCTCTTCATCTCTTCTGATATATTCGTGCACTAATTGTCTTGCTTTTATAATATTCATCTTAACCCCTCATTACCAATGTAGGCGATGCAGCTCTCCTTCAAGCTTCATATGGTCAAACTTGTTCTGACGAAGTGCCTCGTACAAAATGATTGCCACAGAATTTGACAAATTTAAGGAACGGGTTTCCCCAATCATTGGAATCCGAACACAGGTATCCGGATTTTCCTTTAAAATTTCTTCCGGAATGCCGGCACTTTCCTTTCCAAACATAATGTAACAGTCCGGTTCATAAGAAACTTCTGTATACACATGTTTCGCTTTTGTAGTTGCCATATAAATTTTCGCATTTGGATTCTTTTCACGAAAGTCTTCCCAGTTCACATAGGTTGTTACATTAAGGTCCTTCCAGTAATCCATACCCGCACGCTTAATGGCCTTTTCATCCAGGCGGAAGCCCAGTGGCTCAATCAGATGTAATCTGGTATCTGTTGCCACACAGGTTCTTCCGATATTTCCGGTATTTGCCGGAATCTCCGGCTCATATAATACAATGTTTAACTTTGCCATATCCTATTCCTTATTTCTTCCCACTACGAAGATCTGTAATAAACGCTTCGATACGGTCCATCGCTTTCTTTAACACGTCCAGTGAATATGCATAAGAAATACGAATAAACCCTTCTCCACAGCTGCCGAATGCCGTACCCGGTACAACTGCCACCTTCTGTGCCTGCAAAAGTTCCGTCACGAATTCATCCGAGGTCATTCCAAACTCCTTGATACATGGGAACACATAAAATGCGCCAAACGGTTCAAAGCACTCTAAGCCCATTTCCTTAAAGCGGTGCATCAGGTAACGGCGTCTTCCATTATATTCTTCCCGCATTTTTGCAACATCCTCATCACCGTTTTTTAAGGCTTCCACTGCTGCATACTGGCTGGTGGTCGGTGCGCACATAATCGCAAACTGGTGAATCTTGGTCATCTGCTTGATAATCACTTCCGGTCCGCAGGCATAACCAAGTCTCCAGCCGGTCATCGCATAAGATTTGGAGAAACCGTTAATTAAAATCGTTCTTTCCTTCATACCCGGAAGGGATGCGATGGTGACATGGTTGTCTGTATAGGTTAATTCCGAATAAATTTCATCACTTAATACAAATAAATCATGTTTGATAACAACTTCTGCGATTGCTTCCAAATCCGCTTTTTCCATAATGGCTCCGGTCGGATTATTCGGAAACGGCAGTACCAAAAGCTTTGTCTTTGGTGTAATGGCAGCCTCTAATTCCTCTGCGGTTAAACGGAATTGATTTTCTGCCTTCAATTCGATGATTACCGGTTTTCCGTTTGCCAAAATACAACATGGCTCATAAGATACATAACTAGGCTGCGGAATCAATACTTCATCCCCCGGGTCAAGCATGGCACGCATAGCAATATCAATGGCTTCACTGCCGCCAACGGTCACCAAAATTTCGCCGTTATAATCATAAGACACCTGATATCTTCTGGCTAAATAGCGTCCGATTTCAATTTTCAGTTCTTTTAATCCGGCATTTGAAGTGTAAAAGGTTCTTCCCTTTTCCAGCGAATAAATACCCTCATCACGGATATGCCACGGGGTGTCAAAATCAGGTTCGCCTACACCTAAAGTAATAGCGTCCTTCATTTCGCTTACGATGTCAAAAAACTTACGGATACCGGATGGCTGGATAGTTACAATTGTTTTTGATAGTGGGTCTCTCATGGTGTCATCTGTATCCTTTCATCTTTTTTCTGCTCTGCGATAATGGTACCGTGGTCTTTGTACTTTTTCAAAATAAAGTTCGTCTTTGTACTTAAAATCGCATCTAAAGTAGATAATTTTTCAGATACAAACTGAGATACCTCTCTTAAGGATTTTCCTTCCAAAGTAACCATAAAGTCAAAACCTCCGGAAATCAAATAAACAGAATTTACTTCCGGATAATTGTAGATACGCTCTGCAACCTTGTCAAAGCCCATGCCTCTCTGAGGTGTTACACGCACTTCAATCATAGCGGTTACTTTTTCCATGCCGACCTTGTCCCAGTCAATAATCGTATGATAACCACAGATAATATGCTCTGCTTCCATCTGCTCCAGTTCGTTCATAACAACTGCTTCCTCTACGCCAAGCATGATTGCCAATTCTTTTAAATCAATTCTGCTGTTTTTCTCTATAAATGTTAATATTTTTTCACGCATTTTCTTAATCCTTTCTCATGTTTTCTGCCCGCACTTCATCGTTTCAGGCATAAATATTATACAGTTCATCCGTCTTCGGCCGTTCCAAAAAACTGTGTTCTTCTTCATCCTTGCGAATCACACGGTCTTTTCCTTCCGTCACCTTACCGATGACGACTGCATGGATACCGGCCTTCTCCAGTTCTCTCACCATTTTATTGCCATCTGTTGTAGCCATTAGCATAGATCCGCTTGAAATCAGCCGATACGGATTGATGCCATAAAACTCACAGATTTCGATGGTTTCCTGCCGAACCGGAATCTTTTTCAAATCCACATCAAGTCCGACGCCAGATGCTTCTGCCATTTCCCACAGAGCTCCAAAAATACCGCCTTCTGTGACATCATGCATTGCACTAACGCCAGACGAAACGGCGACTGCGGCCTCCGACAAAACAGACAGATACACATCCAGCCCCTTTGCTTTTTCAATGAAAGACGCTGAAAATCTTGTCTTTAATTCTTCTTCCTTTTCTTTTGCAATAATGGAAGTTCCTTCAATTCCAATCCACTTGGTAACAACCAGATCCATTCCGGGTCTGGCGCCTGAGGTCATGACCAATTTTCCTTCTTTCACTTTACCAACGCCGCATACCGTAACCACCGGCTGATTTACTACAGCTGTCACTTCGGTATGTCCGCCCATAATCTGCACTCTCGCAGTTGCACAGCCCTCTTCCATCTGTGCCATAATCTGCTTCAGTTGGGATTCCTTTGCGTTTTCCGGAAGCAGAATCGTAAGAAGCACACCCACAGGTTCTGCTCCTGAGCTGGCCAGATCATTTAAAGTAATCTGAATGGCAAGCTTTCCGATATCTTTTGCAGTTCCGGTAATCGGGTCTGTAGAAAGGACAAAAATTTCATCCTCCGCGAGCTTCACTGCTGCACAGTCTTCTCCGATTCCTGCTCCCAAAAGAACTTCGGAACGTTTTGTATGAAGTTGTTTCAAAATAGAACGCGCAAGAACGTTCTCCGGTACTTTTCCAATTTTCATATTTTTTACCTATTCGTAATTATAGCAATAGGCTGTCTCATATGAGGCAGCCCGTTATATCCATTTTTAGTTAAGAACCGCAGCCGCAGCTTCCGGATGGGTCCAGTATAGTGCATCATAAATTGTTGCCGCATCTCCGGTTGCAATTGCACTATATACACTGCTTCGAAGAGATTCATTATCCGTTGCAATTCCGACCTTTAAGATTTTTGGAGAAGAACGATAACTGCTCTTATTAAACAGTTCCCGGCTTTTCTCTACACCGTCTACTTTGACAATTTTCCAAAGCTGTGTCTTATAGCCGATATGCTTTGACTGTGTCTGAATCACACTTCCGATTGGATCCTCGGATGCTGTAAACTGTGTACCCGGGTCCATGGTTTCCAATACGACCGTCTCAAACGAAATCTCCCTGTTTGCCGGTCTGGTTTCTTCTCCGTAAATATTGAAATATAAATCTTTTCCTTTTGTATACCCTTCGATATAGATTGGTGCTTCTGTATTATTTACAAACTTAAAATCCAGGTAATCCCCTGCAATCGCTGCATCCATTGACAACGGTACATATGACACCGTCATGGAATGGCTCTGGCGCTCGGTCACCCCAAGTTCTGCCAGAATCACAGCATTATATAAAGTCGTAGACACCTGGCACACACCACCGCCATAGGATTGAACGGTCTGCCCGCCCTCGTAAGAGCCGGCTTCTTTATATCCATGAGCCGCATCTCTTGGCTGGATTGTCTCATTTACAGAAAATTCTTCTCCCGGGTATAATACGGTTCCATTGATTCTGTCTGTTGCCACATTAATATTTGTGATTCGTGCTGCACCGGAGGTCCGAAAGTTTGTACTGTAAGAACTGAGCAAATCCTTTACTTTTGCAAGTTCTTCTTTCGTTCCCTTGGGTTCTGTAATTTCGGCACTTAATAACACCGTGGCATCCTCGCGATCCCATTCGGTGCAGATATATTCTTCAATCAAAGCAGTCGACGCTGTCACATTCACTTCAATTCCCGTAGTACCCGGTACATAGGTAAACGCTCCTTTTTCACGAATAAGTCCATTATTCACTGCCTCTGTGTTAATCTTTTTTAAATTGTCATTGATTAACGCAGTAATTGCAGTACGGTCAACACCCAGATTCAATTCAAGGATTAGATCACCCTGCTCTAAATCCTTCAAGTCTTTATATCGTTTTAAAAGGCTTCCTGTCTTTCCTACGTCCAGTGCGGTCTGAATGATATGATCATTTAACACCTCTAAGCCCATCTGTCCTGCTGTAAAGGTCAGCTGCTTATCCCCTGCTTCCAGTGTAAACTCCTTCTCCGCAAGTTCTGCAACATAGTCCGCAAGTGCCATTTCGGCTTCCTCTGCGGACATACCACCGATATATACGCTTTCAATATAAATACCTTCTGCGATTCCCTCATCTTTGCTCTGTGCATTAATCCGGTCATTTTCTCCGAATAGCACAATGCCCATTAGTAAAAAAGCCATCATCGCTACAAGTGGTCTCATCTTTTTCATGCTCAATCTTTTCCCTCATTATATTCATTATGTAAACATTGAGTTTAGTATACCCTTGTTCTTTCATTTTTTGCAAGGTGCATAACCACGAATATATTTGACTCCCACATCGTTTTTTAGTATATTTTACATGAAAGCAGCTAAGAGTGTAGTTAGTACCATTGCCGCAATCAGAATTAATACAACAATAATCATTAATTTTTTATTTCTTTTTTTTGAAAAATCATACATTATTTTTACCTCTTTTCGGTGAAAATAGAAAGGACATTATGCCATTTCTTTTTTTAGGTTTATTTATTATTTTTTTATCCGTTATTTCCTTATATCGCAAACGCCATGACAGGCGTCAGAACGAAGTAGAGGAAAATTTCTGGGCCCGCGAGAGTGAAGCCAATCATGTAAGGCGAAAAGACATCAGCGAGCTTCCCTATATTACCATACCATTTGATTCCTTTTCAATAGGTTCCTTTCCTGATGATGCTTTATCTGAACTGGAAACAGAACTTACTGCTTTTGGTGATAAAAAGATGCTTAACTTAGCCGGAAAAACCAATACCGATTTAAAACTTTTATATGGTCCTGCAAATCTTACCGCTTTAACAGAGTATGATAATAATTATGTGGAAATGTTAAAACTTCTCAATCAATATGCCGACCGTTTAATTGAACTTAACCATATAGATGCAGCAGTTCCTGTTTTGGAATTTGCTATAAGCACCGGTTCTGATTTCACTTCTCACTATATGACGTTGGCAGTTTATTACCGTTCACATCAGATGCCCGACAAACTGGTCTGGTTAAAGACGCAGGCGGAGGCACTTCCGACCCTGATGCGGAATTCTATTGTAAAAAAACTGACAGAATTTTCGGAGGCAGAGTAGTCACTCTGCTTCTTTTATTTTTCCATACTTTGCAATCAGCCTGTCTGTCAGGCGGGACGCTTCACTTCTTGTCAGTGCCTGTGACAATTCCGGGATTTCAATTCTATAATATGCTGCAAAACGGTTTAAATACCGCAGTTGCTGCGGTGTTGCCGGCGTTTGTTTTTTCGCCTTATAGATTAGTGGCTTGGGTTCAAATGCATCCGGTTGTTTTTCTCCGTATACTGCCTTCATTTTTTCAAATATCTGTACTGTCTCTCTTACATCTTCCAGTGCCCGATGAGCATTTACTCTTTCCACTTCAAAATAAGTACAGAGACTTTCCAGATTCTTTTTCTGTTCTTTCGGCAAAAAAATTCTGGCCAGTTTTAATGTGTCCACAGACTTTTTCTCTAATACTAATTTATGATTGACTGCCCACTGTTTTAAAAAGGAATAGTCAAAGATGATGTTCTGACCAACCAGGATATCCTCCCCTAAAAATTCCAAAAATGCTGATAACGTCTCATCTAAGTCTGCCCCATTCTCTGCTTCCTGTCTTGTAATTCCCGTCAGTTCCGTAATGTTCTCACTTAATTGCACCTTAGGATTTACAACAGTGGAAAAGGAAGCGGTTTCTTTTCCCTTACGGATACGTACTGCAGCCACTTCTAAGATGTGGTCTGTCTTTGCATTCAGGCCCGTCATTTCCAAATCAATTGCTACATAGTCTTCTATCATTTTTTTGCCTTCTTATCCGAACGGTCCTTTGCCTTACATAAATCCTGCAGGAAGCATTCTTCGCATTTTGGACTCCTTGCAAAACAGATATTTCTGCCAAACGTAATAATCTGAATGTTATATAAAATCCAATGATCCTTTGGCAATACCTTCATCAGTTCATATTCTATCTTTTCCGGATCCGTTTCCTTTGTAAAACCAAGCCTTCTTGAAATACGTTTCACATGCGTATCCACTACAATACTCGGCTCATTATAAATATTTCCGCGGATGACATTTGCCGTCTTTCTGCCGACTCCGGCAAGCGAGGTAAGCTCCTCAATCGTTGATGGTACTTCTCCATGGAATTCATAAACCAAGCGTTTTGCACAAGCAATGATGTTTTTTGCCTTATTGTGATAAAAGCCGGTAGACTTAATATCCTGCTCCAGTTCTTCTAAATTGGCATTTGCAAATTTCTCTAAACTGTCATATTTTTGGAACAAATCCTTCGTTACAATATTGACTCTGGCATCTGTGCACTGTGCGCTTAAAATCACTGCAATCAAAAGCTGCCATGCATTCTCATGATTGAGATAGCAGACATATTCCGTGCCGTATTCCTTATCCAGTCTGTCAAGTATTTCCTTTGTACGTTTTGTCATATAGGTCTCCTCTATATTTTTTCCACTATCCGGACTTCTGCCTGACGGTCGAGCGGATCCCGGTTTTCATAATCAAACAGGATATACTGCCATTCGTCTCTTCGTGCCGGCAACGTCCTGATACTACGTTCTTTTTTCGTCGGGAACACATAGTGAAACGGTTCCACATGGGATAAGGAACCACATTTGCAGTATGCTTTTGTCTCAGTTTTAAACTCCGAAGGTGCCGGTGCCCAGGACGGCCTGCTTTTACAATTTTCCCGGTAATACAAGTCAAACGTCAGACTTTCTTCTAACATTTTGTGCACGTCACTTTGCTCCGGGAAACAATCTTTTACAAATTCCAGCAAAATTTCACACCTGCGGATTCTGGAATGACTCATAGCGAAATATCCCGACTTTTCATAGAAAGCTCCCATTTTCTGAAACATCGCAAACGGGCTTTCAAACAGCAGCTCCAGGAGCTTCATGGTTACTTCAAACTGTCCGCTGTTATAATAAACCTCCAGCATTTCTTCTACCTGTTTGATTTTTAAGACCTCTTCATAAGAAAGCCATTTTGTCTTTAACACCTCATAAGGTGCATCGGAATGATATACCATCTCATACTCAGTGGCATGCTCGTACATGTATGAGCCTTTTAAGACCTTTAAAAATCCAAGTTGAAGCTGATTCGGTTTCAGCGCATAAATCTCATCAAAGGATTTTGCAAAGGTGGCATAATCTTCATACGGAAGTCCTGCAATCAGATCCAGATGCTCATGAACATTTCCCGCCTCCTGAATCCGTTTTACGGTTTCCTTTAACCGTTCCAGCTTCATCGTTCTGTGAATTTCGGATATGGTTGCCTCGTTGGTAGACTGCACGCCTATTTCTAACTGAATAAGCCCCGGTCTCATGGAAGCAATCAGTTCCAGTTCCTCTTCGTTTAAAAGGTCCGCGGATATTTCAAAGTGAAAATTTGTAATGCCCTTATCCTGTTCCTTTATAAACTGCCAGATTTCCATAGCATGGTGATGGTCACAGTTAAAGGTCCTGTCCACAAACTTTACCTGTGGCACTTCTTTTTCTATAAAAAATGCCAGTTCCTTCTTTACCAGCTCCAAATCCCGGAAGCGCAATTTTTTATCAATGGAAGACAGACAATAGCTGCAGCTAAACGGGCATCCGCGGCTGGATTCATAATAAATAATCCGGTTTTTAAAATCACCGGCTTCTTCATAACAAAACGGGATCTCACTCATATCCATGGGCATTCTCGCCGGATTGATATGTGTCTGCCCATTCTTTCGGTAAGTGATACCTGCTATCTCATTAAGCTCTATGTCCTGCTTCACATAATGGCGGCAAAGTTGTGAAAAAGTCTCTTCTCCCTCTCCCATCACGATTCCCGTCACTTCCGGATGCTGTTTCATAAAAGTCTCCACTTCATAGGAAACCTCCGGACCGCCGAGCCATATTGGCACTTCTTTGCGAAGCTTATGGAATTCCTTTATCAAACGTTCTACATATCCGATGTTCCAGATATAGCAGGAAAAGCAAAGCACATCGGGCTTTTGTTTATAAATCTGTTCTAATATATCATCAATCTGAGTGTTGATGGTATATTCGCCAATTTCAATCTGTTCTTTATATTCTTTGGCATATGCCTTTAAGCTATACACCGCCAGATTGGAATGAATATATTTTGCATTAATTGCTGTCAGTAATATCTTCATCTTTCTTCTTCTCAACTTCAGTTAATCACTCATCAAATTCCACCGTAACAAAAAATCCCTTCGGTGTCTCTTTAATATCCACAACTTTTCCTTCCTTGGACTTGATACGGTTTCCCACCGGGAAATTTGCCGACATCGCGTAAGCCTTTCCCAAGGTATAGTAATAGGAGGTTGGAAGCTTTCCCTCTGTAATCGGGATTACCTCTCCGATCTGCACCAACCCCATGCGCTCCATTTTAAATTCTTCCTGTCTCATGTTACGCTCCTAATCTAGCTGGTCAGACCATCCGGTGTTCTTGCCAGCGTAATAATACGGTCCATCTCAGCGCCTTCCACAGGTGCTTCTCCGTAAGATACATGCTTTCCGTCTTCCGTAAATCCTCCCAACAGATGAGCATCTCCTTCTGCCATTTTTTCAATCGTATAATAGCCCGCCCTTTTTGTAATCGGATCAAGCGTCAGATAAACGCGATAGCACAACGGAGCAACAATTCCACTTTCCGGGAAATCAATGCGGACCAGTCGTAAATCCGATGCGATATCAAGTGCCATTACAGAATAGTCGGACTCTGAATATGGGTAGAGCTTTTCTTCCTTAAAAGTCTCTTTAAACAGCTGATTCACAAAAGCTTCCCTTTCATCTCTCAGACGGTTTACGAATTCTTCTTTTTCTGCGAATAAGCGTTTTGGCAGTAAACCGAATTCCACCTGTTTTTTTGCAAATACCGCAAACTGTTCCGGTGTCATCTTAATCTGTTTTGTCTGCGCCGCCTTCTGATCTACTTCATGCAGTTTTTCCACAAGTTCCTTCTTCAGCACCAGATTTGTGCTGAATGGATTGATGACCATTCCCGAAAGTGCAAGTTCTGCCTTTACCACAAGGTTGTTGCAAGCCGGAAACGGCATGCTTAAAATTGCCTGGCTTTTCGGTTCTGCCGGTATTTGGTCCTTGGAAGTAAATACTGCCAAAAACTGTTCTCCGTCACCATTCTTTAAAAAACACGGTACCGGTTGATTCGGTGCTTTTAACATCGCCGGTACCAGCAGTTTTGTCGGTCGAAGTAAATTTAATATTTCTGTCAGTTTTTCTTTTGTACACTCTTTTGCATATTCTGCGATTGCCTCTTCCAATTTATCATTCGTGATT